>NZ_CEXFHW010000035.1:0-26500 GCF_982640115.1 Quisquiliibacterium sp.
TGGCCCGGTCGATGCTCACCAGTTCGGCACCGAGATCGGCATGGCGCTTGATCACGGCCGGGTCCCTGATCGCGCCCTGCAGTGCGGCCACCAGCTTGTCGATCACCGGCTTGGGCGTGCCCTTGGGCGCGTAGAGGGCATGCCAGACACCCACCGAGAAACCGGGCAGGCCCGACTCGCTCATGGTGGGCAGCTCCTTGAGGGTATCGAGCCGCCGCGTCGAGGTGACCGCCAGCGCCTTCACCTTGCCGGCCTTGATCTGCTGGGTGGTGTTGGTGGTCTGGTCGCAGAGCATGTCGACCTGACCGCCGATCAGATCGGTCATCGCCGGCGCGGTGCCCTTGTAGGGCACGGTGGTGAGGTCGGTCTCGATGGTGCTCATGAACATCAGCCCGCACAGGTGCGAGGCCGAGCCCAGACCGGCATTGGCGAACGACACCTTGGCGGCATTCGCCTTCAGGTAGGGGACGAGCTCCTTGACGCTGGCCGCCGGGAAGCCGCTCTTGACCAGCAGCGTCATGGGCACATCGTTGATCAGGCCGATGTACTCGAAATCCTTGAGCGGATCGAAGGCGAGCTTGCGATAGAGCGCCGGTGCGGTGGCCATGCCGATGTGGTGCACGAGCAGCGAGTAGCCGTCGGGGGCAGCCTTGGCCACCTTGGTGACGCCGATGGTGCCGCCGGCGCCGGCGACATTCTCGACGATGACATTGGCGCCGGGCAGCGAGCGGGTCATGGCCTCGGCGATGGTGCGCGCCACGACATCGGTGGGGCCCCCGGCCGCAAAGGGCACCGTGATGGCGATGGGCTTGGTCGGGTAGGTCTGGGCGCCGGCGCAGACGGCGGCAACCGACAGCGCGGTGGCCAGCAGGCCACGCAGGAGGGAGTGAGACATGGTCGGGGACTCCTTGGGTTGCAGCGAAGGGTCAGGACAGCGGCGAGTCGCCCGGTCAGCCCAGGGCCTGCGCCACCGCCTCACCCACCTGGGTGGTGCTGGCCGTGCCGCCCATGTCGGGCGTGCGCGGGCCCTTCTCGGTCACCTGCTCGATCGCCGCCAGGATGGCGTCATGCGCCGCCGGGTAGCCCAGGTGCTGCAGCATCATGGCGCCGCACCAGATCTGGCCGATGGGGTTGGCGATGCCGCGGCCGTAGATGTCGGGCGCCGAGCCGTGCACCGGTTCGAACAGCGACGGAAAGCGCCGCTCGGGGTTGATGTTCGCCGAAGGCGCGATGCCGATGGTGCCGGTGCAGGCCGGGCCGAGGTCGGACAGGATGTCGCCGAACAGGTTCGAGGCCACCACCACATCGAACCAGTGCGGATTGCGCACGAAATGCGCCGTGAGGATGTCGATGTGGAACTTGTCGAGCTTCACGTCCGGGTAGCCGGCGGCCATCTCGGCCACCCGCTCGTCCCAGTAGGGCATCGAGATGAAGATGCCGTTGGACTTGGTGGCCGAGGTGAGGTGCTTCTTCGGGCGCGAGCGCGCCAGCTCGAAGGCGTAGCGCAGCACGCGGTCGACACCCACGCGCGTGAACACCGACTCCTGGAGCACGAACTCGCGCTCGGTGCCGGGGAACATCTTGCCGCCCACCGAGGAGTACTCGCCCTCGGTGTTCTCGCGCACCACATAGAAATCGATGTCGCCCGGCTTGCGGTTGGCAAGCGGGCTGGGCACGCCGGGCATCAGCCGCACCGGCCGCAGGTTGATGTACTGGTCGAATTCGCGGCGGAACAGCAGCAGCGAGCCCCAGAGCGAGACATGGTCGGGCACGCTGGCCGGCCAGCCCACGGCGCCGAAGTAGATGGCGTCATGGCCGCCGATGCGCGCCTTCCAGTCGGCGGGCATCATCTCGCCGTGGCGCGCGTGGTAGTCACAGCTGGCGAAGTCGAACTCGTCGAAGCTCAGGCCGATGCCGAAGCGCCGCGCAGCCGCGCGCAGCACGCGCAGGCCCTCGGGCATGACTTCCTTGCCGATGCCGTCGCCGGCGATCACCGCGATCCGGTGGGTGCTCATGAGGTCTCCGAAAGGAAAAGGGGCGCCAGGGTAAGGAAGTGTAACGCCCGGTGCCGCGGGTCAACGCCGGGCGCAGTCTCGCCGTTCACCGGAACGGTGTCGTCGCCCGCCTGCGCCCATCCTGGGCCCGTCCTGGAGATTCCCTCATGATCCATCGCCTGTCGCTTCTCGCATGGCTGGGCGTGCTGCTCGGTTCGATCCAGGGCTGCACCACCTACCAGCTCCTGCCGCAGACCGGCATCGCCTTACCTGCCCAGGGCGGTGTGCCCGCCCAGGCCACCGCGTCGGCCGTGCCCCCCGGCCTGTCGGTGGGCGAACTGCTCCAGATGCTCAAGGCGGGTCGGCCCCAGCCCGAGATCGCCGCCGATGCCCAGTCCCGGGGGCTGCGGGCCGCCCTGGCGCCGGCCGATGTCGATGTGCTCACCGCTGCAGGCGCCGGCCCCGAACTGCTCCAGACCCTGCGCAGCGCGCCGGCCCAGACCGGCGCCATGGTGGCCAACGGTGGCGTGCCGCAGGGCGTGGTGGTGCGCGAGCCGCCGGTGGTGGTCTACACGCAACCCTGGGTCTGGGGCCCGCCGCTGCCGCCAAGAGCCTACTGGTACGGGCCTTCCTGGGGGTTCACCTGGGGCGGCCCGGGCTGGTACCGGCCGTATCCCTACCACTTCCACCACCCCCGTCCACGCCGCTGAGGCGACCGCGCTGCGGGTCGGCCCACGCGTCAGCGCTGATGATCCGGCTGCACGCCAGAAACCGCGCATGAATGGCTCAGTCTGTCGCCTCGTCGCGCTGCGCCTGCTGCAGCGCCCACATCGCCGCATAGGCGCCGCCCTGCGCCAGCAGGCTGTCATGGGTGCCGCGCTCCACGATGCGGCCGTGCTGCATCACCAGGATCTGCTCGGCATCCACCACGGTGGATAGCCGATGGGCGATCACCAGCGTGGTCCGGCCCGCGGCCACGCGGCGCAGCGCCTCCTGGATGGCCTGCTCGTTGCGGGTGTCGAGTGCCGAGGTGGCCTCGTCCAGGATCAGCACCGGCGGGTTCTTGAGCAGCATGCGGGCGATGGCCACGCGCTGCTTCTCGCCGCCCGACAGCTTCAGGCCGCGCTCACCCACCGAGGTGCGCCAGCCTTCGGGCAGGGCCTCGATGAAGGCATCGAGCTGCGCGGCGCGCGCCGCCGCCTCGACCGCCGCATCGTCGGCATCAGGACGCCCGTAGGCGACGTTGTAGCGCAGGCTGTCGTTGAAGAGCACCGTGTCCTGCGGCACGATGCCCACCGCCGCGCGCAGGCTGGCCTGGGTCACTGAACGGATGTCCTGGCCGTCGATCAGGATGCGGCCGCCCGACACGTCGTAGAACCGGAAGAGCAGGCGCCCGAGCGTGGACTTGCCCGCGCCGCTGGCGCCCACCACCGCGGTGGTGGTGCCGGGCTCGATCGTGAAGCTCACGTCCTGCAGGATGGGGCGCCGCTCGTCGTAGCGGAAGGACACCGCGTCGAACACCACCCGCGGCCCCTTGCCCGCGACCAGCGCCGGTGCGCCGGGCGCGTCCTCGATCTCGCGGTTGGCCTGCAGCAGCGAGAACATGCGGTCGAGGTCGGTGAGCCCCTGCTTGATCTCGCGGTAGAGCACGCCCAGGAAGTTCAGCGGCACATAGAGCTGGATCATGAAGCCGTTGACCAGCACGAGATCGCCCAGGGTCATGGTGCCCTGCGCGACGCCCACCGTGGCGCGCCAGACCATCAGCGTGACCGCCACCGCGATGATCATCGACTGGCCGGTGTTCAGCAGCGAGAGCGTGGTCTGGCTCTTGAGCTTGGCGCGTTCGTAGCGTTGCAGGGTCTCGTCGTAGCGCCGGGTCTCGAAGGCCTCGTTACCGAAGTACTTGACGGTCTCGTAGTTGAGCAGCGAATCGATCGCGCGGGTGTTGGCCCGCGAGTCGAGCTCGTTCATGGTTCGGCGGAACTGGGTGCGCCACTCGGTGACCGTGACCGTGAAGATCACGTAGATCAGCAGCGCGCCGACCGTGATGGCGGTGAACCAGATGTCGTAGTTCAGGAACAGGTAACCCAGCACCAGCGCGATCTCGACCAGCGTGGGCAGGATGCTGTAGAGCGTATAGCTGACCAGCGAGGAGATCGCGCGGGTGCCGCGCTCGATGTCACGGGTCAGACCGCCGGTCTGCCGCTCGAGGTGGAATCGCAGCGACAGCGCATGCAGGTGCGCGAAGACCTGCAGCGCCACCCGCCGCACCGCGTGCTCGGTGACCTTGGCGAAAACCAGCTCGCGCAGCTCGGTGAACACCGTGGTCGACAGGCGCAGCGCGCCATAGGCGAGCACCAGGGCGATCGGCACGGCGAGCGCAGCCTGCGCGCCGGTGGTGGGCGTGAGCTGATCGACGATGCCCTTGAGCAGCACCGGCACGCCGACATTGGCGGCCTTGGCGCCGACGAGGCACAGCAGCGCGAGCAGCACCCTGCCCCGGTACTCCCAGAGGTAGGGCAGCAGTGATCGGATGGTGCGCCAGTCGCCACGCGGGCGGGCGTCGGCGGGCGCCGGCAGAGGCAGGCTGGGAGCGGGTCGCATCGGCCGATCGTAGCAGGGGCAAGCGATGCGGCACGGCGCCCGGTCAGCGCGGTGGCGCCGCCGGGGGCCGCGCGGATCCGGACCTGCCCGGCGCCCGCTCAGGCAGGCGGCGGCGCCTTGGTCAGCCGATTGACCCGGCTCAGGTCACCGCGCACCTGCGGCAGGGCGAGCAGGCGGGGATCCATCACCCGGAACCAGAGCGGCGGGAGCATCGCGATCACGAACATGCCGAAGTAGCCGCTGGGCAGGCTGGGCAGATCGGGGAAGCTGCGCAGCGCCTGATAGCGGCGCGAAGGATTGGCGTGGTGATCGGAATGGCGCTGCAGGTGGAAGAGCACCCGGTTGCTCACCCGGTGATTGGCGTTCCAGGCGTGATGCGGACGCGGCGGCTCCCAGCTGCCGTCGGGTCGGCGCTCGCGCAGCAGCCCGTAGTGCTCGATGTAGTTGGCGCAGGTGAGCTGCCACCAGGCAACCGCGTTGTGCACCAGCAGGAAGGGCAGCATCAGCCAGCCCAGGGCCAGCACGAGGCCGCCCTGCAGCACCAGCGTGAGCGCCCAGGACTGCAGCACGGTGTTGGCCGGGCCGAACACCGGCAGGCCGAGCCCCCGCAGCCGCGCGGACTCGAGCCTCCAGGCCCTCACCACGCTGCCCGGCATCTCGCGCAGCGCGAAGCGATAGAGGTTTTCGCCCATGCGGGCGCTGGCGCAGTCATGCGGCGTGGCCACCCAGCGGTGATGCCCCTGGCCGTGCTCGACCGTGAAGTGGCCATAGGCCGGCAGCGCCAGCACCACCCGGGCCAGCCACTGCTCGAGGCGGTCGCGCTTGTGGCCGAGTTCATGGCCGGTGTTCAGCGCCAGACCCGAACCCAGACCGGCCACCACCGCCAGCAGCAGCAGGCCCGGGAGCGAGAGGCCCTGCGTGCCGGCCCAGACCGCGCAGACCAGCAGGCTGAGATAGTGCAACGGCACGGCCAGCCAGGTGAGCCGGCGGTAGAAGCGGTCTTCCTGAAGCCCGGCGAGCGCCGACTCCGGCGGGTTGGCGCCGTCTTCGCCGACCAGCCAGTCGGCCAGGGGCATCAGCCCGTAGGCGATGAGCAGCGGCAAGGCGAGACCGAGCTCGCTGCCGCTCAGACCGTGGGCCGCCACGCCCGTGAGCGGCAGCAGCGGATACAGGGCCGACAACAGCCACCAGGCCCTGCCAGGCTCGCGCCAGGTGGCTGGCGGCATCAGCGGAGTTCGCGCGGAAGTGCTCATGTCCTGCTCAGGATGGTGCGGCGGCAGCGTCGAGCCATGCCGCGCCGGCGGCCTGCGCGAGCTGTTCGCCCCAGTGCTGATGGCCGCGAGGCCCGGGATGGAATCCGTCGGTTGCCATCATGCCATCGCCGGGCGCGAGCGGCACCGGCAGATGGTTCATGCGCGGGTCGGTCGCGGCCCAGCGTGCGAGCGCGGCATCGAGCTGGCGGGCACGGGCGCCCAGGTAGGCGTTGAGCGGGCGGGGCAAGGCATCGAAGGACTGCATCGGCGGCAGCCCGGCCCACAGCAGATGGGCCTCTGGCGAATCGGCCAGCAAGCGCTCGCGCAAGGCCGCAAGATCGGCCAGCCACCGCAACCGCGCCGTGCGGCCGGTGACATCGTTGACCCCGATCGCCACCAGGACCAGATCGGCCGGCTCGACAGGCTCGGCCTCGAGCAGTGCCCGCAAGCCACGGGCGTCGAGCCCGGTGCGGGCGTGCACCCGCCAGCGCACAGGCCGGGCCAGCCGCCCGGCAAGCCCGGTGGCGAAATGGATCGCCATGGCCTGATCGAGACGATCGACCCCCACGCCAGCCACGGCGGAGTCACCCGCGATCAGCAGGCGCAGGGGGGCGGGGGCGGTGGGCGCGCAGCCGGCCCCGCCATCGACACCGATCCAGCCCTCGCGTGGGCCGATGGCCTCGGGAAGCACCGGCGTGCGCCGCCGCACGCGTCGGCCCTGCATCAGCAGCACCGGCGCGAGGGCGAGTTCCCAGACCAGGGGTGGCAGGCTGGCGGCCATGGCAGGCCGTGCGCGTCGAGGAGACCGCGACGACGCTAGAACAGCGCCGCGTCGAGCGACATCAGGCTGGACGCGCCGGCGCGCGCCCCGCGGATGGCCGATTCGGTCTCGGGCAGCAGTCGCGCGAAGTAGAAGCGGGCCACCGCGAGCTTGCCGCGGTGGAAGTCGTCATCGGGATGCTCGAGCGCCACGCGGGCGATCCGCGCCCAGAAATAGGCGAACACCAGATGCCCGATCACCCGCAGGTAGTCGACCGCAGCCGCGCCGGCCTCGTCGGGGTCGCGCAGGGCGCGGGTGCCGATCTCGACGGTGAGGGTCTCCACCCTTGCGCCGAGCTCGGCCAGCGGCGTGATGAATTCGGCCATGTCGGCGCGGCCCGACTCGCGGCGCACGAATTCGGCGATCAGCGCGCCGAAGGCCCGCAGGCGGGCGCCGCCATCGCCAAGGACCTTGCGCGCGAGCAGGTCGAGCGACTGGATGGCGTTGGTGCCCTCGTAGATCATGTTGATGCGGGCGTCACGCACGAACTGCTCCATGCCGTTGTCGCGCACGTAGCCGTGACCACCGAACACCTGCAGGGCGAGGTTGGTGCACAGAAAGCCGTTGTCGGTCAGGAAGGCCTTGACCACCGGGGTGAGCAGCGCGAGCAGTTCCTGACTGGCCTGGCGCTGCGCCGGGTCGGGATGGTGGTCGGCGCGATCGGCCTGCAGCGCCAGCCAGCAGGCGAAGGCCCGACCGCCCTCGGTGTAGGCGCGTTGCGTGAGCAGCATGCGACGCACATCCGGGTGCACGATGATCGGATCGGCGGCGCTGCCGGGTGCCTTGGCGCCGGTCAGCGACCGGCTCTGCAGGCGCTCACGGGCGTAGAAGAGCGCATTCTGGTAGGCCGCCTCCGACAGGCCGAGCGACTGCATGCCCACACCGATGCGGGCCGCGTTCATCATGACGAACATCGCGTTCAGGCCCTTGTTCGGCTCGCCCACCAGATGGCCGGTGGCGCCGTCGAAGTCCATCACGCAGGTGGCATTGGCATGGATGCCCATCTTCTGCTCGAGCCGCGCAGCGCGAACCCCGTTGCGCGCGCCCAGGCTGCCGTCGTCAGCAGGCAGGAACTTGGGCACGATGAAGAGCGAGATGCCCCGCGTGCCGGCCGGTGCATCCGGCAGCCGGGCAAGCACCAGATGAACGATGTTCGCGGCCAGGTCGTGCTCGCCCGAGGAAATGAAGATCTTGGTGCCGGTGATGCGATGGCTGCCGTCGGCCTGCGGCGCGGCGCGGGTGCGCAGCAGGCCGAGGTCGGTGCCGCAGTGCGGCTCGGTGAGGCACATGGTGCCGGTCCACTCGCCGGACACCAGCCGCGGGAGGTAGAGCGCCTTCTGCGCCGGCGTGCCGTGGGCGAGCAGGCAGTCGTAGGCGCCGTGGGTGAGGCCCGGGTACATCGAGAAGGCCTGGTTGGCGGCATTCATCATCTCCTGCATGGCGATGCCGACCACCGCCGGCATGCCCTGCCCGCCCCAGGCTGGATCGCAGGTGAGCGTGGGCCAGCCAGCTTCGCAGAAGCGCTGCCAGGCCTCGCGAAAGCCCGCGGGCGTACGCACCGTGCCGTCGGGCAACAGCTGGCAACCCTCTTCGTCACCGCTGCGGTTGAGCGGGTGCAGCACCTCGGCGCAGAAGCGGCCGGCCTGCTCGAGCACGGCATCGATCAGGTCAGCGCCGGTCTGCTGGTGGGCGGGCAGCTGCGCGAGCTCGGCCGGGGCATCGAGCAGCTCGTGCAGCACGAAGCGCAGTTCGCGCAGGGGCGGGGTGTAGTAGGGCATGGATGATTTCCTTCTCTGTTTTCGAACGACTGTGCTTTTTTGGGACGAAAAGACGGGAATTCCCCGGCTGCAGTCAGCGGGCTGGTGACTCCCGCGGCCGCCGCGGCGCCGGGCGTGGTCGTGCCGATGGCGCGGCGGCGGCCGCCTCGGCGAGCAGACGATCGGCCACCCGCCGTGCCCGCGCCAGGGCGTCGGGGCTGCGCAGCAGCCGCCGGTCGTGGTGGAGCACCAGCACCACGCCGAACAGCCCGGCAAGCAGATCCTCCGGCGGCAGGTCGGCACGCAGTTCGCCGGCCTCGACCGCCTGGGCGATCGCCCGCATCAGCTCACGCTGCCAGCCCCGCACCATGCCGACCAGCACATCGCGCACCGGGCCGGGGCGGTCGTCAAGCTCGCTGGCGCCGGCGATCCACAGGCAGCCGCCGCCCGCGGCCGCGCCGGTGTGGTCGATCCAGCGCTCGACGATCGCCCGCACCCGCGGCAGGCCGCGCGGCCGGGACAGCGCCGGCAGCAGGACATCTTCGGCGAAGCGACGCTCATGCGCCTTGAGCACGGCAATCTGGAGCTCTTCCCGCGAGCCGAAATGCGCAAACACGCCGCTCTTGGACATGGCCATGCGCTCGGCAAGCTTGCCCAGGGTGATGCCCTCCAGGCCCTCGAGCCCGGCCAGCTCGAGCGCCGAGGAGACGATGGCGCTGCGGGTGAGTTCGCCCTTCTTCATGCGCGGCTTTCCTGAACCGACTTCGGCGTTGAGCCGACCTTTTAATGCACGGTCGTGCTTTTTTAGCATCAACCATGGCGCGCCGGCTGTCAAGCCGGGCGACGGGCGTGCCTCAAGCCCGCAGGGAGAGGTCGTCGAAGAGCGCGAAGAAGTCGTGCAGGGCTGCCTCGTCGCCGGCATCGATCGATGCCTTGCCCGCGGCAATGGCCGCCGGCAGCGTCTGCCGGCCCGAGAGCAGCAGGGCCCAGGTGGCGCGGTCACAGGCCAGACCGACATCAGCGCGCGCCGAGGGCGTCGCGAAGGCCGCAGGCGGCAGGAAACGCGCCACCCCCTGGTAGACCTGCAGACCGCAGACATGATCGGCATCGGTCTGGCGAAGGCGGAACACCCGGTCGGTGTCGGCGCTGGCCTGCGGGTCGAGCCGGGCGCCGAGCGCGCGCACGAAACGCTCGGGCGGGGAGTTCAGGATCAGCGCCCGCGCCGGTCGGACCGCGGGCGGCGGGCTGCCGGCGCGCCCGGTCTCCAGGCGCCGGGCCTCATCGAGCATGAAGGCGCGGGTGTTGGTGGCAGGCGTGCGCCGGGCCATCTCGCGCAGCGCCCGCGCCTTGCCATGCGCGGCCTGTGCGTCACCGGCATCGAGGCGCAGCAGGTGGCTGCACAGCTCGGCGGCCCAGCCCTGCTCGCCGCGGGCGAGGGCCTCGTCGGCCTGCACGAGCACCGCCGCGCGCCCGCCCAGACCGGCCACCAGCAGTTCGGCGCGCCGTGCCGGCGCCACCGGATGCAGCGTGGCGCCATCGCCGCCGAACCACCCGAACAGGCCGTTGTGGATGGCACGGGCGTGATAGGCCGGCTCGCCGTAGAAGGTGGGCACCCAGCGGCTGTCGGCAAGCCGCGGCGGCAGGGCGATGCTCGCGGCCAGGTCATCGGGGCCGAGCCCGGCGTTGATGCCGCGCACGGTCTGATCCCAGAGGTACTGCAGGGAGTCGCGGTGGTCGTCCAGGCAGGCCTGGACATCATCGCGACCGAGGATGGGTGCGCCGTGCGCGCCCACCAGATGCTCGGGCCGGGCATCGCGGATGGCGTCGATGGCCGCCACCATGACCAGCGGATCGCGATAGGCCTCGCCGCGCAAGGGATAGACATTGAAGAGCACCGGCCAGACATGATTGTTGACCACGGTGCGCAGCTGCGGAAAGCCGATGATGATCGTGTCGCGCGAGTCGCTGGCGAAGCGGCCGTCGAAGTGCACATCGAGCCCGGCGATGCGGGCCTGGCTGAGCGCCCGCGGGATGTGCCGGGTGGGCGGCACGAAGCCCTGGGTGCTGGGGCCCGGGCGGAAGAAGATCGGGCCGATGCCGTAGTTGGGCATGGCATCGGGCCCCTCCCGCGGCAGGTCGTGACCGAACTGGATGCGCACGCGGCGGCGATAGGCGGGGCCGAACTCGGCGCCGACCTCGGCCATGACCTCGCCGAGATCCTCGTGGGCCCACACCGCCACCGAGGGCCCCCAGCGGGCGATCACCTCGGCCGCGCCGCCGACATAGTGCGAGTGGGTGTAGATCAGCGCGACCACCGGCCGGTCGAGCAGCGGGCCGAAGGCGGCCAGCACCTCGGCCATCTCCTCGCGGCACTCGCCGGCGTCGATCAGGATGAGACCCTCGTCGCCGCGCACCAGGGTGACATTGCTGATGCCGAACCCGACTGCGCACCACACCCGGTCGGTCACCGCATGCACGCGCGGCTGGAACATCGCGCTGTGCGCGACCAGCGCAGGATGGGCGATGGCCCCGCTGGGGCTGGTGACGGGATCGGCATCCTGCATGGTCGGGCTCCGTTGAGAGGCCGGGCGCGCAGAGGCGTCGCGCGGGCGGCGGGCCGCCGATCATGCCAGTGATCAGGCGGGCGCTCCGAGCACCCAGCCCTCGACCGGATCGATATCGGCGGGCAGGCCCCAGCCGCTGTCGCGGCGCTGCCAGGCCCAGGCCGCCATGGCCAGGCACAGCACCGCATCGAGCTCGTCGGCCTGCGGCTGGGTGATGAGCCCGGCGCGCGCCGCATCCAGGGTGATCGCGGTCTCGAAGGGATGATCACCGGTTTCCAGCGCGGCCACCAGCCGCTCGCGCGCGGCCCGCCGCGCCGGGCAATGACGGCGCGCCGGCTCGTCGCTCTTGTACGACGCGCGGCCGAGCAGCGCGCGCGCCAGCAGGGCCGGATAGCCTTCGAGGGCCACCCGCGCCGGATCGGTGCCGCGGCGGCGCAGCCCGGGCAGGGTCACACCGGCCTGCAGCAGGCGCGGCGCGCCCTCGTGCAGCATCAGCGCCACCGGCGGATTGACCCACTTCATCGACGGACTGCTGCCCGCCGGCCGATCGGTGGCACGGTGCGCGAACTTGCTGCCCGGCGGGCGGGCATCGCACCAGGCCCGGCAGTGCGCCACCAGTTCGGCACGGCTGAGCGCAGCCAGTCGCTGCGTGACCGGCACCCAGGGCTCCACATCCTCCAGGGGCCAGCCCAGGCCTGCGGCAAAGGCGCGCGGCAGGCCGAAGGGGAAGTCGAAGGCGCCCACCCAGGCCTGCGGCCGGCACAGCCAGCCCAGCCAGTCGTCGAGGCTGCGGAAGTGCGCGATCTGCGCCAGGTGCACCCGAGGCGCGGTGCCCGGCACCAGCCGACCGATCGCCACCGTGATCGGCTTGCCGGCGCGCGGCGTGCTGGTGAAGTCGACACCGATCAGCATGGGGGCGGGCATCGGTGGCGGCATCGGTGGCGGCATCGGTGCAGGCATCAGGGCGGGCATGGGCTCGAATCGGTCTGTCCGCGTGCCGGGTCGGCCTGCCCGCCGGCCAGCAGCGCGCGCAGGCTGTCCAGGGTATCGGCCTCGCGGATGGTCTTGTCGGTCCGCCAGCGCAGCATCCGGGGAAAACGCACGGCCACGCCGCTGCGATGGCGCGGCGAGGGCGCGATGCCCTCGAAGCCGAGCTCGAAGACCAGCGTGGGCTGCAGGCTGCGCACCGGGCCGAAGCGCTCGACGGTGGTGCGGCGGATCACCGCGTCCACCTGGCGGATCTCGTCATCGGTCAGCCCGGAATAGGCCTTGGCGAAGGGCACCAGCACGGGCGGTTCGCCCTCGCCCGGCGGCTCGGCCCAGAGCGCGAAGGTGTAGTCGGTGTAGAGACTGGCCCGACGGCCGTGGCCGCGCTGGGCGTAGAGCAGCACCGCGTCGATGCTCAGCGGATCGAGCTTCCACTTCCACCAGCCGCCACCCGGCACGCGCAGACGGCCCACGCCGTAGGCCGAATCCTGGTGCTTGAGCATCAGGCCCTCGACGCCTTGATCGCGCGCGCGGGCGCGCAGCGCGGCCAGGTCCGACCAGTCGGCCGCCGACAGCCGCGGCGAGCAGTGCAGGCGCGGGTGCGGGTCGCCCTCGGAGGCGATGGCGGGGACACGACGCGGGAAATCGGTGGGGAATGCGGACGCTGTGGACGCCTCGGGCGCATCGGGCGCATCGGGTGCATCGGGTGCATCGGGTGCTCCACCCGGCGGCGGCGCCAGCAGCCGCTCGAGCTGCGCGCGTCGCTGCCCCAGCGGCCGCTCGCGCCAGTCTTCACCCTCGTGCTCGAGCAGGTCGTAGGCCAGGAAGCGAACGGGCACCTCACGCAGCAGGGCCGCACCCGGCTTGAGTCGGGCGATACGCCTTTGCAGCGCCGCGAAAGGCAGCGGCCTTGCCGTGGCCGGGTCCCAGGCGAGCAGCTCGCCGTCGAACACCGTGCCGGCGGCCGCCTGTGCCGCATGGCATGCCGCCCACGCCCGCGCAGCCCGGACCACCTCCGGGAAGCGTTCGGTGACCAGCTCCTCGCCACGCGACCACAGCCAGGTCTGGCCATCGCGCAGCACCAGCTGCGCACGCACGCCATCCCACTTCCACTCGGCCTGCCAGGACGCGATGTCACCGAGCGCAGCCGGATCGCCGGGCAGCGGATGGGCAAGGAAGAAGGGATAGGGCCGGCCGTCGCGGATCGTCGCGCCCGCCTGGGGCGGAGCGAGCAGCTCGGCCAGATGCTGCGCGGCGGGCTGGCGGCGGGCATCGGTGAATCCGATCATCCGCTGCGCGATCAGGGCAGGGGCCAGCCCCGAGACCTCGGCCAGGGCGCGCACCATGAGCTGGCGCGACACCCCCACCCGCAGTCCGCCGGTGATCAGCTTGTTGAGCAGGAAGCGGCCGTTCCAGTCGAGCCCCGCCCAGGCCTCGCGCAGGCCACGGGCGGCATCGACGGGCGCGGCACCGCGCAGCGCCAACAGGCGCGTCTGCAACCACTCGGCCAGGCCGGTGTCGTCGCTGGCATCGCCCGCGGGCAGCAGATGGGCGATGGTCTCGGCGAGATCACCCACCGCGGCATAGCTCTCCTCGAAGAGCCAGGGCGCCAGACCGGCCGCCTCGCAGGCGGCCTCGCGCAGCACCCGCGAAGGCACGCTCTGGCGAGGCTTGCCACCGGCGAGAAAGTAGACCGCCCAGGCGGCATCGACGGGTGGCGCCGTGCGCAGGTAATCGGCCATCACGGCCACCTTGTGGCGGGTGGACGATGAGGCATCGAGCGCGGCGTAGAGGGCAGCGAAGGCCTTCATGCCGATTGCGCCTCCTCGGCGCCGAACTCGGTCTGGAATGCCTCGGCCTGCAGGCCCTGCTCGGCGAGCCAGCGCACCATCACCGGCACCTGCCCGTGGGTGACGATGACCCGCTGCGCGCCGGTGGCGGCGATCGCCTGCTGCAGCCCGGGCCAGTCGGCGTGGTCGGAGAGCACGAAGCCGCGGTCCACGCCACGCCGTCGGCGCGCACCGCGCAGCGCCATCCAGCCCGAGGCAAACGCATCGACCGGATCGGCAAAGCGGCGCAGCCAGCCCGGACTGCCGGCCGAGGGCGGCGCGATCACCAGCGCGCGCGAAAATGCCGCACGATCGGTCACTTCGCTGACCAGGCGGGTGGGGGGCAGCGACACCCCGGCTTCGCGATAGGCCCGGTTGAGCGCCTCCACGGCGGCGTGGCAGACGATCGGGCCAATGGCGGCGTCGACCCCGGCGAGGATGCGCTGCGCCTTGCCCAGCGAGTAGCCGTAGAGCACGCTCGTGCGTCCGGCAGCGGCGTTGTCGGCCCACCAGCGGCTGATCTCGGCCATCAGCACCCGTTGCGGCTGCCAGCGGTAGACCGGCAGACCGAAGGTGGACTCGGTGATGAAGGTGTCGCAACGCACCGGCTCGAAGGCGCTGCAGGTGGGATCGGGCTCGACCCGGTAATCGCCCGATACCACCCAGACCCGGCCGCGGTGGGCGAGCCGCACCTGTGCCGAACCCAGGATGTGACCGGCCGGGTGCAGCGACACGCTGACCCCGTTGTGCACCACGGTCTGGCCCCAGCCGAGCAGCTGCAGGCCGACGCCACCCAGGCGGGCGCGCAGCACGGTCTCGCCCTCGGCGGCAGCCAGGCAGTGGCCATGCCCTGGACGGGCATGGTCGGCATGGGCGTGGGTGATCACGGCCCGCGGCACCGGTCGCCAGGGGTCGATGTGGAAGTCGCCGGCCGGGCAGTACATGCCCTCCGGTCGGAGCACCACGAGGTCGTCGGCCGACGACATGTCCGCGCCCGGCATGCTCACCAGCGCGAGGCCCGGCCGCTCAGCGCGACGCCGGCGCGCAGCAGCGCAAACGCCGCCCAGCGCACGGCGCGCAGGCGCAAGGGTCCGCGGGCGTGGCGGGCCGGGTGGACCTCGCGACCGCCCTGCGCGATGGCGGCATGGATGCGCTCGGCAAGGTGAGCCGCGAAGCCGGCATCGCGCACGACCACATTGGCCTCGCGGGCCAGCAGCAGCGAGAAGGGGTCGATGTTGGAGGAACCCACGGTGGCCCAGTCGTCGGCGACCGCGACCTTGGCGTGCATGAAGCTGCTCGCGTACTCGACGATGCGTACGCCAGCGGCGAGCAGCTCGTCATAGAGCGCCTGCGAGGCATAGTGCTGCAGCGCGTACTCCACGCGGCCCTGCAGCAGCAGGGTGACCGGCACGCCGCGCCGGACGGCCAGGATGAGCGCCCGCCGCAGACGCGCGCCGGGAAAGAAGTAGGCGTTGGCGATGAGCACCCGGTGGCGGGCCGAGCCGATCGCCTGCAGGTACTCGTGCTCGATGGCGCGCCGGAAGCGGAAGTTGTCGCGCAGCAGCAGCATGGCACGCACGGGTGCGAAGGCGGCGTGGGCAGGCGGTGAAGCGGGCGGTGAAGCGGGCGGCAAAGCGGGCGAGTTCCACAGGGCCGACGCAACCGGCGGAACAGGCGCGCCCGAGGGCGCCGACGAGGCGCGCGCAGCAGCCCCAGCCGACGCAGCAGACACCGCACGCGCACGCCGACCGGTCACGCAGGGCCAGCGCGCCGCGGCACGCTCGCGCACCGGCAGCAGCGAGGCCCAGAGCTGACGGGCAGCGAGCAGGGCGTCATCCACCAGCGGTCCGCGCACCCTGACCGCGAAATCCAGCCGCGGTCGATCGAGTGCGCCGTGGGCCGGGTCGACATGGTCATCGAGCAGGTTGATGCCGCCGATGAAGGCCACCTCGCGATCGATCACCGCGATCTTGCGGTGCAGGCGCCGCAGGCGCCGCCGGTCGAGTGCGTAGGGTGAATGCTCGGGCCGGAACACCCGCAGCTGCGCCGGGCCGGCCGCCAGCAGGGCCGCCAGGCGCGGCGGCACCCGCGGCGTGCCGAAGCCATCGACCGCCACCTGCACCAATACGCCCCGCGCTGCCGCCCGGGCCAGGGCCTCGAAGACCGGCCGGGCGGAATGGTCGTCATGCACGATGTAGGTCTCGAGGTGGATCTCGGCGCGGGCCGCGTCGATCGCCGCCACCAGCGCCGGGAAGAAGGCTGCGCCCCCCTCCAGCAGCCAGACCTCGTGGCCCGCCCGCAGCGCAGGCCTGACCGGCGCCGTCGCCCGGACCCGCGGCACCGTGCGGACCGGCGGCGCGCCCGACATCAGTCCGCGGCGCGCAGGTCGGCCACCAGCGGACTGTGGTCCGACAGCCGCGCCCACTCCGGCCCGCGCAGCACCCGGGCGTCGCGCACCTCGAAGCCGCGCAGGTAGATGCGATCCATGCGCAGCCAGGGCACCAGCGCCGGAAAGGTGCGGGCGGTGCGCACCCGCCGCGGCGGGCTGGCTGCGGCTGCGCCGCGGCGGGCACGCGGGCCCTCGGGCGAGCCGGCATCGAACAGCCGATCGCGCACGAAGTGCACCACCTGCTGGCGCACGCCGGAGGGCGGTCGCGCATCGAAGACCTCGCGCACACCCAGCCGCTGATAGAGCGTGTCGGAAAGCCGGTTGCGCCAGTCGTTGAAGTCGCCGGCGATGATCACCGGCGCCTCACGCGGGATCTCGCGTTCGATCCAGTCGACCAGCAGCGCGGTCTGGCGGGTACGGCTGGCAGCCAGCAGGCCGAGGTGCACCACGAAGCAGTGCAGATCCTGCCCGGGCATGCGCACCACGCAGTGCAGGATGCCGCGCTTCTCGAGGGCATGATCGGAGACATCGCGGTTCTCGCGCCGCAGGATGGGAAAGCGCGACAGCAGCGCATTGCCATGATGGCCATGCATGTACGAGGCGTTGCGTCCGTACGCAGTCTCGAAGGGGTTGCGCCGGCCGCCCTCGCCGGCCAGGAACTCGTGCTGCGATTCCTTGGGCCAGTGCGGAAAGCGGGTGGCGTGCCGTTCATGGCGGCCCTGCACCTCCTGCAGGAACACCAGGTCAGCGTCGAGCTCATGCAGGCGGGCGCGCAGCTCGTGGATGCGGCTGACATGGCGCAGGCCGAACAGCTCCCGAGTCACGCCCTTGTGGATGTTGTAGGTGGCCACGCGCAGCTGCAGCGCGCGCGGGGGGGCGCGGCGCGCTGCGCGCGGGCTCATGCCGCCGGCTCCGAGGGCGCTGCCGGGCTGGCGGCCCGCGCCAGGCGCACCGGCAGCTCGCGGATGGCCTGGGCGTTGGACCACGAGAAGCAGCGCTCGGCGGCCTGCTCCCAGGGCAGCCAGGCATGACCGAGGTGCTCGCGCGGCGAGAGCCGCACCGGCAGGGGCTGCGCCACCTGCAGCGCGAACACATGCTCGGTGTTGTGGGTGACGCCCTCGGGGTAGCGGTGCCGCCAGTGCGGGAAGATCTCGTAGCGGTTGGTCAGCGACCAGTCGCTCAGGCGGTGGGCCGCCACATCGATGCCGGTCTCCTCGAGCACCTCGCGGGCGCAGGTGAGCGAGAGCGGCTCGTCGGCACTGTCCTTGCTGCCGGTGACCGACTGCCAGAAACCGGGATGGTCGGCGCGCTCGAGCAGCAGCACCCGCAGGTCGGGGGTGTGAATCACCACCAGCACCGACTCCGGGATCTTGCTGCCCATGCTGGCGCTCCAGGCCGTGGCGCGTCAGGTCTTGGCCGGCTCGGCCGAGCGCAGGCGGATGTGCAGCTCGCGCAACTGCTTCTCGTCGACCGAGGACGGGGCCTGGGTGAGCAGGCACTGCGCGCGCTGTGTCTTGGGGAAGGCGATGACATCGCGGATCGACTCGGCCCCGGTCATCATGGTGACGATGCGGTCCAGGCCGAAGGCGATGCCGCCGTGCGGCGGCGCGCCGTACTGCAGGGCATCGAGCAGGAAGCCGAACTTGGCGCGGGCCTCCTCGGGCCCGATCTTCAGGGCGCGGAACACCTTGCTCTGGACCTCCTCGCGGTGGATCCGCACCGACCCGCCGCCCAGCTCCCAGCCGTTGAGGACGAGGTCATAGGCCTTGGCAAGGCAGCGCCCCGGATCGGTGGCCATGTAGTCCTCGTGGCCGTCCTTGGGCGAGGTGAAGGGATGGTGCACGGCCGCCCAGCGGGCGTTCTCCTCGTCGTGCTCGAACATCGGAAAGTCGATCACCCAGAGCGGGCGCCACTGGCCCTCGACCAGCCCGGCCTTGCGGCCGAATTCGGAGTGGCCGATGCGGTTGCGCAGCGCGCCGATCGCATCGTTGACCACCTTGGCCTTGTCGGCACCGAAGAAGATGATGTCGCCGTTGCGCGCGCCGGTGCGCGAGAGCACCGCATCGAGCGCGTTGTCGTGCAGGTTCTTGACGATGGGCGACTGCAGGCCCTCGCGGCCGCGGGCCGCGTCATTGACCTTGATGTACGCCAGACCGCGGGCGCCATAGATGGCCACGAACTGGGTGTAGGCGTCGATCTCGCCACGGGTGAGCTCGGCGCCGCCCGGCACGCGCAGCCCCACCACCCGGCCGCCCTCCTGGTTGGCCGCCCCCGAGAAGACCTTGAAATCGACGGTCTTCATCACCTCGGTGAGGTCGGTGAACTGCAGCTTCACGCGCAGGTCGGGCTTGTCCGAGCCATACAGGCGCATGGCCTCGCCATAGGTCATGGTGGGGAACTGGTTGGGCAGCTCCACGCCGATGGCATTGCGAAACACCGTGCGGATCATTTCCTCGAAGATGGCGCGGATCTCGACCTCGTCGAGGAAGGAGGTCTCGCAGTCGATCTGGGTGAACTCGGGCTGCCGGTCGGCGCGCAGGTCTTCGTCACGGAAACACTTGGTGATCGGGTAGTAGCGGTCGAAGCCCGAGACCATCAGCAGCTGCTTGAACAGCTGCGGCGACTGCGGCAGCGCGAAGAACTGCCCCGCATTGACACGCGAAGGCACGAGGTAGTCGCGCGCGCCCTCGGGCGTGCTCTTGGTGAGCATGGGGGTCTCGATGTCGATGAACCCCAGGGAGTCGAGGTAGCGGCGGACCTCCATGGCCACGCGGTAGCGCAGCATGAGGTTCTTCTGCATGGCCGGCCGACGCAGGTCGAGCACCCGGTGGGTGAGCCGGGTGGTCTCGGAGAGGTTCTCGTCGTCGAGCTGGAAGGGCGGCGTGACCGACGCGTTGAGGATCTGGAGGTCGTGGCAGAGCACCTCGATCTCGCCGCTGCGCAGATTGGGGTTCTCGGTGCCGGCGGGGCGCCGGCGCACCTTGCCGGTGACTCGCACGCAGAACTCGTTGCGCACCCGCTCGGCAGTGGCGAACATGGCGGCGCGGTCGGGGTCGCAGACCACCTGCGCCAGGCCCTCGCGGTCTCGCAGGTCGATGAAGATCACGCCGCCGTGGTCACGGCGCCGATGCACCCATCCGAACAGCGTGACCTCCTGGTCGAGACGGTCGGCGGCCACTTCGCCGGCATAGCAGGTGCGCATGGAATCGAGCTCCAGGGAATGGGCGGCGGCGCCGGGTCAGGCGCGGACCGGAAAGGGTTGGACGGGCCTCATGCCGATTCAGCCCGGCGGCAGTTCGCGGTCGGCGGCGGCGCGGGCATTGCGCGCGGCGCGACCGGTGGTGGGATCGGGGGCGACCACGCCCATCGAGACCACATACTTGAGGGCTTCATCGACGCTCATCTCGAGCTCGATGGTCTCGTGCCGCGGGAACATCAGGAAGAACCCCGAGGTGGGATTGGGCGTGGTTGGCACATAGACCGACACCATCTCGACCGACACCGCCTGGCGCACCTCGTGCGCGGGCGTGCCGGTCTGGAAGCCGATGGTCCAGACGCCGCTGCGCGGGTACTGCACCAGGATGGCCTTGCGGAAGGCCTGCCCGGTGGGCGACAGCACGGTGTCGGAGACCTGCTTCACGCTGGAGTAGATGGAGCGCACGATCGGGATGCGCGAAAGCAGCTTCTCCCAGATTCTGACCAGCCCCTGGCCCAGGATGTTGCGGGTGAGCAGGCCGGTGATGAAGATGACCACCACCGTGAGCACCACCCCCACGCCGGGGATGCGCCGGCCCCAGAGCACCTCGGGCTGCATCTCGGCCGGCAGCAGCTGCAGGCTCTGGTCCATGGTGCTGACGATGAGGTTGAGCACCCACAGGGTGATCACCAGGGGCACCCAGATCAGCAGACCGGTGACGAAATACGCCCGCAGCTTCGACTTGGGCGGATGGGTGCCGGGCAAGGGGTTCTCCTGGAGGACGACGGGTGACGCGCGACTCAGGCGCCCTTGGCGGGCGCCGGCGACGGCGCGGGCGAGGCCGCTGGCGCGGGGGACGGCGCCGGCGCGGGGGCCGGAGCGGCTGCCGGCGCCGGGGCAGGCGCCGACGACTCGCCGGCCGGCTTGTCGGCCGCTTTGTCGGCGGCATCACCTCCCGCCTTGCCTTTGCCGTTGTCACGGAAGTCGGTGACATACCAGCCCGAGCCCTTGAGCTGGAAGGCGGGCGCGGTCAGGCGCTTGGCGAAGGATTTCTCGCCGCAGGACGGGCAGGTGTCCAGCGGCGGGTCGGAGCGCTTCTGCAGGACGTCTTTCTCGAAACCGCAGCGCTCGCAACGATAGGCGAAGATGGGCATGGCGTGACTAGGATGAAGGGACGACCGCGCGGCACGCGGACCGCCCGGCCTGCGATTGATCCGCGATCTGCCCGCGATCCGCCGCAGGCGGCGCCAGGCGGGACCGGGGCCGGGCCTCAGGTAACCCGCCATTATAGGCGATGGCAGGCCGTCAGCGCCGAAGCGGCTGCGGCGGCATGGCATAGGCCCAGACCGGCTTGCCGGCCACCGGCTCCAGACGCGCCTGCGGCTGCCACCCGGGCACCGGGAACTCCAGGCTGACCAGCCAGGCGCCGGCGGGCAGTTCGGCCGCCGCCTTGGCGCCGGCACGGGCCATGGATTCGGGCCGCTGGAACAGATAGACCATGCGAAAGGGCGACCAGTCGGCGTCCCAGAGGCTGCCGCGGCGCACGCTGGCGAAACGGCAGCGCCAGCGGCAGGCCAGAGCGAGCGGCCGGCTGAACTCCAGGCCCTGCAGCCGCGCCTGGGGATATTGCTCGCGCAGGGCGCGCAGGCCGTGACCGAGGCCGCAGCCGGCCTCTAGAACGATGGCGCCGGGCGGCAGCGGCACGGCGGCCGCCAGCCCACCCAGCGCGCCCGGCGGCGTGGGAAAGAGCGGCGCGTCACGCCAGGCCCCCAGCGGATAGAGCAGCAGCAGCAACCCGAGCGGCAGCAGCCAGGTGGCCGCCGGCAGCCCGGCCGGCCCCACCAGCAGCATGGCCGAGAGCGGGAAGCCGCCGGCGATGAAGACCTGACGCCAGCGACTGGCGGCTGGCAGTGCGCACAGCAGCCCGGCCAGCGTGGCCAGGGGCAGCGAGAGCAGCATCGGCAGGCCCCAGGCACGAAGCCCGAAGAACACGGCCCAGGCCAGCGCCCAGGCGAGCAGCGCAGGAACCGGCCAGGGCATCAGCCGGCCGGCGGCCACCGCCGCCGGGAAGCGTCAGAAGGGGATGTCGTCATCCATGTCACCGAAGGACGGCGCTGCCGGCTTGCCGCGCGGGGCCGGGCGACCGCCACCACCACCACCGCCGCCGCCACTGGCTGCGACCGGCTCGCGGGTGTAACCGCCGCCATCATCCCCACCACCCCCGCCGCCACCACCACCGCCATCGCGCGAGCCGAGCAGTTGCATCTCCTCGGCGATGATCTCGGTGGTGAACTTTTCCTGGCCGTCCTTGTCGGTCCACTTGCGGGTCTTGAGGCGGCCCTCGACATAGACCGAGCGGCCCTTGCGCAGATACTCGCCGGCGATCTCGGCGAGGCGGTCATAGAAGACCACCCGGTGCCATTCGGTTTCTTCCTTGCGCTCGCCGGAGGCCTTGTCCTTCCAGTTGCGGGTGGTGGCGACAGAGACATTGCACACCGCAGACCCGCTGGGGGTGTATCGGGTTTCGGGATCGCGCCCGAGGTTGCCGACCACGATCACCTTGTTCACCGAAGCCATCTCGCCCTCTCCTGCGCGACCGGATCGCGCCCTGTGTTGTATTGCCCGCGACGACACCCGCCGCCGCGACACCCATGCCTCAGCCGGCAGCGCGCTCGGGGGCCATGACACCGCCACGCACCGGCCAGCGCTTCTGGCCGAGAGCCGCCACCAACCATACCACCACCATGGCGGCGCACAGACCGAGCACCGCCGATGCGCCCCAGCGACCCTGCACCCAGCCACCCACCGCCCCGCCGGCGAACATGCCCACCGACTGCACGGTGTTGTAGACACCCAGCGCCGCACCGCGGGCGTCAGCCGGGGCCATCCGGGATACCAGCGAGGGCAGCGAAGCCTCCAGCACATTGAACGCCGTCAGGTACAGGGTCATCAAGACCACCAGAGCGACTAGGCCACGCGGCTCGGCCATGAGCGCGAGGAGCACCGCCAGCAGCAGACCCACCCCGCCGGCGAACACCGGGCGCATGCGGCCGCGGCGCTCGCCCCAGCCCAGCGGCCCCACCATGAGCAGCAGCGAGGAGGCCACCGCCACCAGGTAGAGCAGCGGGTGACCACTGAGCGGCACGCCGGCGCGCTCGACCAGCCAGCCCGGCACGATCATGAAGAAGGCGATCTGCACCGCGTGCAGGGTGAACACCCCCACATTCAGCCGGAACAGGTCGGGGGTGAGCAGCAGCGCACGCAGCGGCGTGGCCCGGGCCGGCGCCGGCACCCGCGGCGCCGGCGGCACCACCCAGATGGTGACCGCGGCGGCCGCCAGGGCCATGAGCACGGTGAGCTCGAACATGCCGCTCAGCCCGGCGCGCGCCACCAGCCAGGGCGCGGCCACCAGGGTGAGCGCAAAGCTGAGCGCCACCGACACCCCGATGAAGGCCATGGCCTTGGTGCGCTGCGACTCGCGGGTGCTGTCGGCCACCAGCGCGCTGACCGCCGCCGACACCGCGCCGGCGCCCTGGAGCGCCCGACCGAGGATGATGCCCAGCACATCGTCGGCCATGGCTGCCAGAGCGCTGCCGAGCGCGAAGACCAGCAGGCCGGCGACGATCACCGGCTTGCGGCCGATGCGGTCGGAGGCCATGCCCAGCGGCAGCTGCAGCAGGGCCTGCACCAGCCCGTAGGCGCCCAGGGCGATGCCGATCAGGGTGGGGTCGTCACCGCCGGGCAGGCGCCGCGCCTCGACCGCGAACACCGGCAGCAGCATGAACAGGCCGAGCATGCGCAGACCGAACACCGCCGACAGCGCGAGGCTGGCCCGCAGCTCGGTGGGGGTCATGGCGTTGGACGAGGCGGGCATCAGGGAAGGGGGAGCCGGCTACGGGGCAGTCCCGGCCAGCGGCCGGGCGTGGCCATCGGCAGGCAGGGCCGGGCAAGCCCCTCATCATAATCCATGCCCACCCCGGCGCCCCGGTCTGGCGGCCGCGCGCAGGTATAGTTGCCGATTGCCCTGACGCCGCCGATGGACCAGATCCGCATCCGGGGTGCGCGCACCCACAACCTGAAGAACCTGTCGATCGATCTGCCGCGCGAGCGGCTGGTGGTGGTGACCGGGCTGTCGGGCTCGGGCAAGTCCTCGCTCGCCTTCGACACCCTCTACGCCGAGGGCCAGCGCCGCTATGTCGAGTCGCTCTCGGCCTACGCGCGGCAGTTCCTGCAGCTGATGGACAAGCCCGATGTCGACCTGATCGAGGGCCTGTCGCCGGCCATCGCCATCGAGCAGAAGGCCACCAGCCACAACCCGCGCTCCACGGTGGGCACGGTCACCGAGATCCACGACTACCTGCGCCTGCTGTTCGCCCGCGCCGGCACGCCCTACTGCCCGCAGCATCCCGATCATCCGCTGGAGGCGCAATCGGTGTCGCAGATGGTCGATGCCGCGCTGGCCATGCCCGAGGGCACGCGCCTGATGGTGCTTGCGCCGGTGCTGGCGGCGCGCCGCGGCGAGCACGCCGAGCTGATGCACGACCTGCGCGCCCAGGGCTTCGTGCGCATCCGCGTGGCCACCGAGGGCCGCAGCGGCCCGCCGCGGGTGATCAGCCTGGACGACGGCGATCCGGGCCTGTCGCGCCAGCACAAGCACAGCATCGATGTGGTGGTCGACCGGGTGAAGGTGGCTGCGGGCATCGGCCAGCGGCTGGCCGAGTCCTTCGAGACCGCGCTGCGCCTGGCCGATGGCCGCGCGATCGTGGCCGACATCGACGGCGCCGCCGAGCGGATCTTCTCCAACCGCTTCGCCTGCCCGACCTGCGGGCACTCGCTGCGCGAACTCGAGCCGCGGCTGTTCTCGTTCAACAATCCGCTGGGCGCCTGCCCGGCCTGCGAGGGGCTGGGCACGGTCGAGTACTTCGACCCGCGCCGGGTGGTGGCCTTCCCGAACCTGTCGCTCGCCGCCGGCGCGATCCGCGGCTGGGACCGGCGCAACCAGGCGCACTTCGCGCAGCTCACCGCGCTGGCCGCCTGCCACCGATTCGATCTCGACACGCCCTTCGAGGCGCTGCCCGAAGCGGTGCGCGGCCTGGTGCTGCACGGCTCGGGCGCGCAGCCGGTGCCCGGCATCACGGGCGGCGAGCCGGGCGCGCCGGCCCGGCCCTTCGAGGGCGTGATTCCCAACCTCGAGCGGCGCTGGCGCGAGACCGACTCGCCGCCGGTGCGCGAGGAGCTCGCCAAGCTGCGGCAGGCCCGACCCTGCCCGGCCTGCGAGGGCACGCGGCTGCGCAGCGACGCGCGCCATGTGCGGGTGGGCGCACCGGGAACCGACCAGCCGATCTGGACGATCTCGCGCTGGACCCTGCGCCAGACCCAGGCCTGGTTCGAGGGCCTGGCGCTGCCCGGCCACCGCGCGGCCATCGGCGAGCGCATCGCACGCGAAATCCTGTCGCGGCTGCGCTTCCTGAACGATGTCGGCCTGGAGTACCTGTCGCTCGATCGCGCCGCCGATACGCTCTCGGGCGGCGAGTCGCAGCGCATCCGCCTCGCCTCGCAGATCGGCTCGGGCCTCACCGGCGTCATGTATGTGCTCGACGAGCCCTCGATCGGCCTGCACCAGCGCGACAACGACCGGCTGATCGGCACGCTGCGCCACCTGCGCGATCTTGGCAACTCGGTGCTGGTGGTCGAGCACGACGAGGATGCGATCCGCGCCGCCGACCATGTGGTCGATCTCGGCCCGGGCGCCGGCGAGCACGGCGGCCAGGTGATCGCGCAGGGCACGCCGGCGCAGATCGAGGCCGATCCGGCCTCGCTCACCGGGCGCTACCTGTCGGGTGCGCTGGCCATCCCGGTGCCGCAGGCGCGGGTGGCCCGCAGCGGCCGCGCGGTGGTGGTGCGCGGTGCGCGCGGCCACAACCTGCGCGGCGTCGATGTCGCGTTCCCGGTCGGGCTGATGGTGTGCGTCACCGGCGTGTCGGGCTCGGGCAAGTCCACCCTGGTGAACGACACGCTGCACCTGGCCGCGGCCCGCCATCTCTACGGCTCGGCGGCCGAACCGGCGGCGCACGACCGCATCGATGGCCTGGAGCTGTTCGACAAGGTGATCGCGGTCGACCAGAGCCCCATCGGCCGCACGCCGCGCAGCAATCCCGCCACCTACACCGGCCTGTTCACGCCGATCCGCGAGCTCTTCGCCGAGACCCCCACCGCGCGCGAGCGGGGCTATGGCGCCGGGCGCTTCTCGTTCAATGTGAAGGGCGGACGCTGCGAGACCTGCGAGGGCGATGGCGTGATCCGGGTCGAGATGCACTTCCTGCCCGATCTCTATGTGCCCTGCGAGCGCTGTCGCGGCAGCCGCTACAACCGCGAGACCCTCGAGGTGCAGTACAAGGGCCGCAGCATCGCCGAGGTGCTGGCCATGACCGTGGAGCAGGCCCACGCCTTCTTCGCGGCAGTGCCGCTGGTGCAGCGCCGCCTGCAGACCCTGCTCGATGTCGGCCTGGGCTACCTGCGCCTGGGCCAGAGCGCCACCACGCTGTCGGGCGGCGAGGCGCAGCGGGTGAAGCTCTCGCAGGAGCTCTCCAAGCGCGACACCGGGCGCACGCTCTACATCCTCGACGAGCCGACCACCGGCCTGCACTTCCATGACATCGGGCTGCTGCTGCGGGTGCTGCATGCGCTGCGCGATGCCGGCAACACCCTGGTGGTGATCGAGCACAACCTCGATGTGATCAAGACCGCCGACTGGGTGATCGACATGGGCCCGGAGGGCGGCGCCGGCGGCGGCCAGGTGCTGGCCGAGGGCACGCCCGAGGCGATCGCGCAATGCGCCGACAGCCACACCGGGCGTTACCTCGGACGGGTGCTGCAGCGCGCCGCCGCTCAGGCCCCGCCAGGGCGGTAGTCGGCGAACTTCGCCAGCACGCGGGCCATCTCGTCATCGGGCAGCACCGCCGGCCGGCCGAGCTGTCGCGCCAGGTGGTACATGCGCGAGAGCGTCTCCACCTCCTCGGCCAGGGCCAGCGCGGCGGCCAGGCCAGCCCCCCAGGCGACGATGCCGTGGTGGGCCATCAGGCAGGCCCGCCGGCCGGCGAGCGCGGC
>NZ_CEXFHW010000036.1:0-26240 GCF_982640115.1 Quisquiliibacterium sp.
GCACCGCATCCTGGGCGAGTTCGTGCGGCAGGCGGCGCAGCAGGGCTGACCGACGCAAGCGGCTCTCTCGTCTCAGGCCTGCAGCGCAGCCAGCAGGTCGGTCTCGAGCGCGATCTGTTCACGAGCCTTGGCGAGCGAAGGCCCGTCCACCAGGAACATGTCCTCCACCCGTTCCCCCAGGGTGCTGACCCGCGCGGTGCGCAGGTTCACGCCGTGGCGGGCCAGCACGCGGGCAATGCCGTAGAGCAGCCCGGTGCGGTCATTGGCGGTGACGGCGAGCAGATAGTGCTGGCCGCGCTCGTCGGGCCGAAGGTCCACCGTGGGCTGGATCGGGAAGTAGCGCGAGCGCCGGGAGATGCGCCCGCGCACCGGCGGCGGCAGCGGTGCATCGGCACTCATGCGCTCGACCAGTTCGGCCTCGATCAGCGGCAGGATGTCGCGGTAGTGAATGCCCGAGCCGGGATCGACCACCAGGAAGCTGTCGAGCGCATAGCCATGGCGCGTGGTGTGCACCCGGGCATCGAGCACCGAGAGGTTGCGGCTGTCGAAGAAGCCGCAGATGCGCGCGAAGATCTCGGGCCGGTCCGGCTGGTAGACCACCACCTGGAAGCCCTCGCCGATCGGCGCCAGCCGGGTGCGCACGACCGGCACGGTGGTGTCGGTGTGGGGGTGCAGCACGCGGGTGTGCCAGGCGACATCGGCCGCGTCGGTGCGCATGAAGTAGGGCGCATCCAGTTGCGACCAGAATCGGGCGTAGCGTTCCTCGGGCACCGCGTAGAGGTTCAGGATGCGATGCGCTTCCTCGCGCAGCGAATCGAGCGCGGAATCGGCCTGCGGTGCCTCGCCGGCCAGCACGCGACGGGTGGCCTGGTACAGGTCCTGCAGCAGCTTGCCCTTCCAGGCATTCCAGACTTTAGGGCTGGTGCCGCGGATGTCGGCTACCGTGAGCAGGTAGAGCGCGGTGAGACGCTCCTGGTTGCCCACCAGCTGCGCGAAGGCGAGCACCACGTCGGGGTCGCTGAGATCCTGCTTCTGGGCCACCGATGACATGGTGAGGTGGTGCTCCACCAGGAACACCACCAGGCTGGTGTCGTCCTCGCTCAGGCCGTGCGCGCGGCAGAAGCGGGCGGCGTCCACCTGGCCGAGTTCGGAGTGGTCGCCGCCGCGACCCTTGGCGATGTCGTGGTAGAGCGCCGCGATGTACAGCCGCCACGGCGCCGGGAAGCCGGCCATCAGCTGGCTGCAGAACGGGTACTCGTGCACATGCTCGGCCATCGTGAAGCGGCGCAGGTTGCGCACCACCATCAGGATGTGCTGGTCGACCGTGTACACATGGAACAGGTCGTGCTGCATGCGGCCGACGATGCGGCGGAACTCCGGCAGGTAACGGCCAAGCACCGACCACTGGTTCATTCGCCGCAGCACACGCGTGACGCCACGCGGTTGCTGCAGCAGCTTCAGGAACAGCGCCCGGTTGGCCGGATCGCGGCGGAAGGCCGCGTCGATCCGGGTACGCGCATGCCAGATCGCCCGCAGCGTGGGCGCGCTGATGCCGCTGAGCTCGGCGTGGCTGGCCAGCACCAGGAATGCCCGCAGGATGGCCGCCGGATCACGCTCGAAGAGTTGCGGGTCGATGATGTCGAGCAGGCCGAGCTGGTTGCGGAACTCGTGATCGATCGGCTCGGGCTGGGCATCGGGCTGGGGGTGCAGCGCCGCCTCCAGGTTCTGCAGCAGGATGGCGCTCATCTGGGTGACGGTCTTGGCCGCCCAGAAATAGCGCTGCATGAGCTCCTCGGAGGCCGCCCGAGGATTCTCATCGCCCATGCCCAGCGCCGCCGCCACCTGGGCCTGCAGGTCAAACACCAGCCGGTCTTCGCGGCGACCCGAGACGATGTGCAGGCAGGCGCGGGTGGCCTGCAGCATGCGTTCGTTGCGGGCCAGGGCGCGGGCTTCCTCGGCGGTGGCCAGGCCCCGGCTGGCCAGCTCCCGCCAGTGGCGCCCGAGCCCCGCGGCCTTGGCCGTCCAGAGCACCACATGCAGGTCGCGCAGGCCGCCCGGGCTTTCCTTGGTGTTGGGCTCCAGGCTGTAGGGGGTGTCCTCGTATTTCACATGACGCTGACGCATCTCCAGGCGCTTGGCCGTGAAGAAGGCGGCCGGATCGCGGGCCCGATCCAGGCGCGCCAGGAGAGCCTGCAGGCGCTCGGCATCGCCAGCGAGCCAGCGGGCCTCGAGCAGGCTGGTCTGCACGGTGATGTCGGCCGCTGCCTCGCTCAGGCACTCCTCGGCGCTGCGCACGCTGTGGCCGATGGCCAGACCGGCATCCCAGCAGGCACCCACGAAGGCCTCGGTGGCCGCATCGGCACCCGGCTCGGGCGTGGCAGGGGTGAGCACCAGCAGGTCGACATCCGAGTGCGGGTAGAGCTCACCGCGGCCGTAACCGCCCACCGCCGCGAGCACTGCACCGCGCGGCATGGCCGCCGCCAGCCAGAGCTCGCGCACGCACTGGTCGGTGGCCGCCGTCAGCCGCGTGAGCAGGCGGGAAGGGCGACGATCCTGGCGGAAGGCCTCGATCGCCTGCTCGCGCCGTTCGCGACAGGCCTGCCGGATGGCGGCGATGGCGGCTTGCGTCAGACCGGCGGCCAGGCCGCCGTCGCCTTGCGCAGCCGGACCCGGCCGGGTGGGGTCGTCGGGGATCGACACGGCCACGCAGCGCGGCCGCTCAGGCCGGCGTGGACCCGACGGGCTCGGGCACCGGCGGGCGCGCGGGCATGCCCGCCGACACGGTCAGCACCTCGTACCCGGTCTCGGTGACCAGCACGGTGTGCTCCCACTGGGCCGAGAGGCTGTGGTCCTTGGTGACGATGGTCCAGCCATCGGCCATCTCGCGGATCTCGCGCCGGCCGGCGTTGACCATGGGCTCGATGGTGAAGATCATGCCGGCCTGCAGCCGCTCGCCGGTGCCCGGGCGGCCGTAGTGCAGGATCTGCGGCTCCTCGTGGAAGCGCCGGCCGATGCCGTGGCCGCAGAACTCGCGCACGATGGAGTAGCCGGCAGCCTCGGCATGGCGCTGGATGGCGTGGCCGATGTCACCGAGCGTGGCGCCGGGGCGGACCTGGCCGATGCCGATCCACAGGCATTCATGGGTGATGTCGCACAGGCGGCGCGCCGCGATGGAGGGCTCACCCACCACGAACATCCGGCTGGTGTCGCCGTGGAAGCCGTCCTTGATCACCGTGATGTCGATGTTCACGATGTCGCCGTTGCGCAGCACCTTCTCGCCCGGAATGCCGTGGCACACCTGGTGGTTCACCGAGGTGCAGATCGACTTGGGGTAAGGCGAGTAGCCCGGTGGTGCGTAGTTGAGCGGCGCCGGGATGGTGTTCTGCACCTCCACCATGTAGCGGTGGCACAGGGCGTCGATGTCGCCGGTGGTGATGCCGGGCTTGACGAACGGGGCGATGTAGTCGAGGACCTCGGCCGCCAGGCGGCCGGCGATCCGCATCGCGGCGATGTCGTCGGGTGTCTTCAGGGTGATTGCCATGCTATGATTATAGGTTAGCTCGCGCCGCCATGCGCTCATGGTGTGGCCGGTTCGGGTGGCATCAATCGCGCGCGGCGCTCTCCAGGGTCCTTGCACTGCCTTCGGGTGGTGGGGGCACGGCCGGACGGCCAGGGCACCGCGTCAGTCAAAACCCTGACAGGAGTCAAACCATGTCCGTCACCATGCGGGAAATGCTCGAGGCCGGCGTTCATTTCGGCCACCAGACGCGGTTCTGGAATCCCAAGATGGCCCCGTTCATTTTCGGTCATCGCAACAAGATCCACATCGTCAATCTGGAAAAGACCCTGGTCATGTACCAGGACGCCATGAAGTACCTGCGCAAGCTGTCGGCCAATCGCGGCAGCATCCTCTTCGTGGGCACCAAGCGCCAGGCGCGCGAGATCATGGCCGAGGAAGCCGCCCGTGCCGGCATGCCTTATGTCGACCAGCGCTGGCTCGGTGGCATGCTCACCAATTTCAAGACGGTCAAGGGCTCGATCAAGCGTCTCAAGGACATGGAAGCGATCATGGCCGAGGGCGGTCTCGAGCGCATGTCCAAGAAGGAAGGCCTGACCTTCCAGCGCGAACTCACCAAGCTCAACCAGAGCCTGGGCGGCATCAAGGACATGGTGAGCCTGCCCGATGCGCTCTTCGTGATCGACGTCGGTTACCACAAGATCGCCATCACCGAGGCCAACAAGCTCGGCATCCCGGTGATCGCGGTGGTCGACACCAACCACACCCCCGAGGGCATCGACTACGTCATCCCCGGCAATGACGACTCCGGCAAGGCCATTCGCCTCTACGCCCGTGGCGCGGCTGATGCCGTGCTCGAGGGCCGCAATGCCGCGATCCAGGAGATCGTGCAGGGCGAGAGCACCGAGGAGTTCGTCGAGGTGGCCGCCAGCGAGTAAGCCCGCGGGCCGGGGTGTGCCGCACGGCACGCACCGGCCGCCCGCAGGGCGGCGCGCGGCTTTCGGCCGGCGCCATGACACCGCCCCGCCAGGGGGCCTCAGTCAGTGTCGGGGGCGCCTGCGCGGCGTCCCGTCACCTTTCAAACCGGAGATCTGAAATGGCGGAAATCACCGCGAGCATGGTCAAGGAACTGCGCGAGAAGACCGACGCGCCCATGATGGAGTGCAAGAAGGCGCTCACCGAGGCCGGTGGCGACATGGCCCGGGCCGAGGAGATCCTGCGGGTCAAACTCGGCAACAAGGCATCCAAGGCGGCCACCCGCGTGACCGCGGAAGGCGTGGTCGGCGTGCACCTGTCGGCCGATGGCCGCAGCGGCGCGATCGTCGAACTCAACTGCGAGACCGACTTCGTCGCCAAGAACGACGACTTTCTCGCGCTTGCCGCCACCCTGTCGCAACTGGTGGCCGAACACAACCCGGCCGACGTGGCGGCGCTCTCGGCGCTGCCCTGCAACGGCCAGACCGTCGAGGCGGTGCGTACCGCGCTGGTGGGCAAGATCGGCGAGAACCTGAGCATCCGGCGCTTCCGCCGCTTTGCCACCGATGCCCGCCTGGCCAGCTATGTCCACGGCGGCGCCAAGATCGGCGTGCTGCTCGAGCTCGCCGGTGGCGACGAGACCCTGGCCCGCGATCTGTCCATGCACATCGCCGCCAGCAAGCCCAAGGCAGTGTCCCGCGACGGCGTGGCCGAGGCTGACATCGCCCGCGAGCGATCGATCGCCGAGCTCAAGGCGGCCGAGGAGCAGCAGAAGGCCGCCGCCGAGGGCCGCCCGGGCAAGCCGCCCGAGATCATTGCCAAGATGATCGAAGGCTCGGTGCAGAAGTTCCTCAAGGAGAACACCCTGCTGGGCCAGCCCTTCGTCAAGGACGACAAGCTGACCGTCGAGCAGCTGCTCAAGCAGCGCGGTGCCCAGGTGCGTGACTTCGCCCTGTTCATCGTCGGTGAGGGCATCGAGAAGAAATCGAACGACTTTGCCGCGGAAGTGGCCGCCCAGGCGGCCGCAGCGGCTGCGGCGGGTCGCTGATTTCCGCGATAATCGGTCCGGAGTCCAACAGCGCCATCCGCCGCCTGCCCGGCGGGTGGCCATCTCACCGGAGGACGATGGGTGAACACCGTGCCGATCAACCGCAGCCCTGAACACCCGGGCGTCGCCGGCAGCCCGGCCTACCGCCGGGTGCTGCTCAAGCTCTCGGGCGAGGCCCTGATGGGCGATGACGCCTACGGGATCAACCGCCAGACCATCGACCGCATGGTCGCCGAGATCGCCGGTGTGGTTGCCCTCGGCATCGAACTCGCGGTGGTCATCGGCGGCGGGAACATCTTCCGTGGCGTGGCGCCGGGCGCCTCCGGCATGGATCGCGCCACGGCCGACTACATGGGCATGCTGGCCACGGTCATGAATTCGCTGGCGCTGCAGGATGCCCTGCGGCAGGTTGGCGTGGTGGCTCGCGTGCAGTCGGCACTGAAGATCGAGCAGGTGGTCGAGCCCTACATCCGGCCCAAGGCGCTGCGCTATCTCGAGGAGGGCAAGGTGGTCATCTTCGCGGCGGGCACCGGCAATCCCTTCTTCACCACCGACACGGCTGCGGCGCTGCGCGGTGCCGAGATGGGCGCCGAGATCGTGCTCAAGGCCACCAAGGTCGACGGTGTGTACACCGCCGATCCGGCCCGTGACCCCGCCGCAGTGCGCTACCACCGCATCAGCTTCGACGACGCCATCGGCCGCAACCTCAAGGTGATGGACGCCACCGCCTTTGCGCTTTGCCGGGATCAGCGCCTGCCGATCAAGGTCTTCTCCATCCTGAAGGAGGGTGCGCTCGCCCGTGTCTTGCGCGGCGAGGACGAGGGCACGCTGGTGCACGTCTGAGCCCTTCCTCTGTTTCTCCGGAGCCAACATGAGCATTGCCGAAGTCCGCAAGTCCGCCGATCAGAAGATGCAGAAGTCGATCGAGTCGCTGAAGACCAGCCTCGCGCGCATCCGCACCGGGCGCGCCCATGCCGGCATCCTCGATCATGTCCAGGTCGACTACTACGGCAGCCCGGTGCCCATCAACCAGGTGGCCAATGTCACCCTGGTCGACGCCCGGACCATCGGGGTCTCCCCCTGGGAAAAGAAAATGGCCGGCCCGATCGAGAAGGCCATTCGCGATGCCGGCCTCGGGCTCAATCCCGTGTCCATGGGTGAGCTCATCCGCATCCCGATGCCGCCGCTGTCCGAGGAGCGCCGGCGCGAGCTCACCAAGGTGGTCAAGGGCGAGGGCGAGCATGCCCGAGTGGCGGTGCGCAACCTGCGCCGGGAGGCCAACGAGCAGCTGAAAAAGCTGCTCAAGGACAAGACCATCTCCGAGGATGAGGAGCGGCGCGCGCAGGACGATGTGCAGAAGCTCACCGACCGGTTCGTCGCCGAGGTCGACAAGCTGCTCGCGACCAAGGAACAGGAGATCATGACGATCTGATCGTCCGCCATCCCGGCAAGCCGCATCCATCATGGCCGACTTCACCAGCTCCACCACTGCCGTCCCCGAGGTCGGCGCGGTGCCCCGGCATGTGGCCATCATCATGGACGGCAACGGCCGCTGGGCCACGTCGCGCATGCTGCCGCGCTTCGCCGGTCATGTGCGGGGCGTGGAGGCGGTACGGCGGGTGGTCGAGGCCTGTCACCAGCGCGGTGTCGGGCACCTGACGCTGTTCGCGTTCAGCTCCGAGAACTGGCGCCGGCCACCCGACGAGGTGGCCCTGCTCATGCGGCTGTTCATCCGCACCCTGCAACGCGAGATCACCGAACTGGCCGCGCGCGGCATCCGGCTTCGGGTGGTGGGTGACATCCAGGCCTTCGAGCCGCGGCTGCGTGACCTGATCCTCGAGTCCACCGCCCGGGCACCGGCCAACGAGCGCATGGTGCTCACGGTGGCGGCCAACTACGGGGGGCGCTGGGACATCCTGCAGGCCATGCGGCGCATGCTGCTTGCGCACCCCGAGCTCGCCGCCGATCCTGCCGCCATCACGGAGCCGGCCTTCGAGCCCTATCTGGCCATGGCCGGCCTGCCGGAGCCCGACCTGTTCATCCGCACCGGTGGCGAGCAGCGCATCAGCAACTTCCTGCTCTGGCAACTGGCCTACACCGAGCTCTACTTCACCGAGACCTACTGGCCGGACTTCGATGGCGCCGCCATCGATGCGGCCTTCGCCTCCTATCGCCAGCGCGAGCGGCGCTTCGGCCGCACCAGCGCCCAGCTCGGAGCCGGTCGATGAGTCGCGGGCGCCGTCGCCTCAACCTGCGGCGGGGACGCTGAGCGCCATGCTCGGCCAGCGCGTCATCACGGCTGTGGCGCTGCTGGCGGTGCTCCTGCCCTCGATCTTTCTCGCCCCGGTCTGGGTCTGGGGAGCGGTGTCGCTCGCCTTCCTGTCGCTGGCCGCGGCCGAATGGGTGAGTCTGCTGCCCGCCGGGCAGGGCGGCTCGCCCCGGGCCCAGGCCGCAGCCTGGCTGCCGTCGCGCGGCTGGCCCCTGGCCGCGCTGCTCGCGCTGGCCGGCGTGTCGGCGCTGGTCTGGCGTCAGGATCATCCCTGGCCCTCAGGCCTGCTCGTGGCGCTCATGGCGGTGCTCACCGTGTTCTGGCTGGTGGCCGGGCCCCTGCACCTGCGCCGCCACGACGCGCAGGGCGCCGGTCAGGTGCTGATCGGCCTGCTGCTTTTCGGCTGCTGGCTGGCGCTGTTCGAGCTGCGCCAGATCGGCGCGGTGGCGCTGCTCTCGGGCATGGCGGTGGTCTGGGTCGCCGATATCGCCGCCTACTTCAGCGGTCGTGCCTTCGGGCGGCGCAAGCTCGCGCCGGCGATCAGCCCGGGCAAGACCTGGGAAGGGGTCGCTGGCGCCCTGGTCGCGGTGATCGTCATCGGCCTGGCGCTGGGCCTGTTCGGCGATCCGGCCTGGCTGCGCGAGTCGCAGCCGCTGCCGGCGGTGCTGGTGCGGGGCATCGGCATCCCGGGGGCGGCGCTGGTGCTGGCGGGCATCGTCGCCCTGTCCATCGTCGGTGACCTTCACGAGTCACTGCTCAAGCGTCAGGCCGGGGTCAAGGACAGCAGCCGCCTGTTGCCCGGCCACGGCGGCGTGCTCGACCGCATCGATGCCCTGATCCCCACCATGCCGGTGGTGCTGCTCATCTACGAACTGCTGCGCTGACACCAGAGAGGCCGCAATGCCCGTCCAGGCGATCACCATTCTCGGAGCCACCGGCTCCATCGGCGCCAGCACGCTCGATGTCATCGCGCGGCACCCCGATCGCTATCGGGCGCACGCGCTCACCGCCCACACCCGGGTCGAGGAGCTCGCCGCGCTGTGCCGTCGGCATCGACCCGCCTGGGCGGTGGTCGGCAGTGCCGCCGACGCCCGCCGGCTGAGCCTGCTCCTGGCCGGTGAGGGCATCGAGATCGGCCACGGGCCCGAGGCCCTGGCGGCCGTGGCCAGTGCGCCGGCCGTCGACGCGGTGATGGCCGCCATCGTGGGCGCCGCCGGTCTCGCTCCCACGCTGGCTGCCGCGCGCGCCGGCAAGCGCATCCTGCTCGCCAACAAGGAATCGCTGGTGATGGCAGGCGATCTTTTCATGGGCGTGTGCCGTGCCAGCGGTGCCCGGGTCCTGCCCATCGACAGCGAGCACAACGCGGTCTTCCAGTGCATGCCGCCCGGCGTGCAGTCCGGCGATGCCGCACCCGCGGGCAGCGGCGTTCGGCGCATCCTGCTCACCGCCTCGGGTGGCCCGTTCCGCCGGCGCAGTCTGGCCGAGATGCATGCGGTCACGCCGGAAGACGCCGTGGCGCATCCCAACTGGAGCATGGGCCGAAAGATCTCGGTCGACTCCGCGACCATGATGAACAAGGGCCTCGAGGTCATCGAGGCGCACTGCCTGTTCGGGCTGCCCTCGTCGTGTCTCGATGTGGTGGTGCACCCGCAAAGCGTCATCCACTCCCTGGTCGAATACCACGACGGCTCCATGCTCGCCCAGCTCGGCAACCCCGACATGCGCACCCCGATCGCCCATGCGCTTGCCTACCCCGAGCGCGTGGACAGCGGCGTGGCCTCGCTCGACCTCGCCCAGCTGGCCCGCCTCGACTTCGAAGCCCCCGACACCACGCGCTTCCCCTGCCTGCGGCTGGCCCGCGAGGCCCTCGAAGCCGGCTCCGGTGCTTCCTGCGTGCTCAATGCCGCCAACGAGATCGCGGTCGCCGCCTTCCTCGATCGTCGCATCGGTTTCACTCGGATCGCCGATGTGGTCGAATCCACCCTTCAATCCCTGGGCAGTGCCGCCTCGCCGGTCTCCATCGAGGCGGCGGTCGAGATCGACGCCCAGGCCCGGCGTCATGCGGCGGCCGACGTGCTGGCCCGGGCGGCCTGAGGCACTGGCTTGCCGGCTTCCTTCGCCTACCCATTGCAGGACTGATCATGTTCCAGACCCTGTTGGCCTTTCTGGTCGCGCTCACCCTGCTGGTGTTCGTCCATGAGCTCGGTCACTACCTCGCGGCACGCTGGTGCGGCGTCAAGGTGCTGCGCTTCTCGGTCGGCTTCGGCCCCTCGCTCTTCACCTGGCGGGTCGGGCCCGACCGCACCGAGTGGACCCTTTCGGCCATCCCGCTCGGTGGCTACGTCAAGATGCTCGATGAGCGCGAGCAGGGCAGCGACGCGATCCCCGCCGCCGATCTGCCGCGCGCCTTCACCCGGCAGTCGCTGGGGCGCCGTGCCTTCATCGTGGTGAGCGGGCCGCTGGCGAATTTCATCCTCGCCATCGGCCTGTATGGCGTGATCAACCTGATCGGTGTCGACGAGCCGGCGGCCGTGGTGGCCTCGCCGCCGGCGGCCACCGCGGCGGCGCAGGCCGGCTTCACCGGCGGCGATCGGCTGGTTTCCATCGACGGTCGCGATGTGCGCTCCTGGAACGAGGTCCGCCTGCACTTCATCGATGGCCTGATCGAGCGTCGGCCGGTGGCCATCGGGGTGGCGCGTGGCGCCGAGCAGGTCACCCTCAGCCTGGCCACCGATGGTCTGCCGCCGGGTGAGCTCGAGCGCGACTTCCTGCGCACGCTGGGCCTGGAGCTCGGCGGTGGCCGCGTCCGGATCGCCAGCGTCTCGGGCGGGTCGGCGGCAGAGCGCGCCGGCTTGCGCGCGGGCGATGAGGTCACGCTCGCGGCCGGCGTGCCCATCACCCGGCCCTCACAGCTCATCGATCTCATCCGTGCCAACCCCGGACGCCCGGTCGGCCTCGACATCGAACGCGAAGGCCTGACGCTGCGCATCGAGGTCACGCCTGATGCGGCCACCTCCGATCGGCCCGGCGAGCAGGGTCAGACCATCGGCCGGATCGGCGCGGGCATCGGTGCGCGGGTGGCGATGGTCGATGTCCGTTACGGCCCGCTGGAATCGCTGCAGCGCGCGGTGGTGCGCACCTGGGACATGTCGGTGTTCTCGCTGCGCATGCTCGGCAAGATGCTCGTGGGCGAGCTCAGCTGGCGCAACCTCAGCGGCCCCGTGGCCATTGCCGACTATGCCGGGCAGAGCTCGCGCGTGGGCTGGTATGCCTACCTCGGTTTCCTGGCGCTCATCTCGATCAGCCTCGGGGTGCTCAACCTGCTGCCGGTCCCGGTGCTCGACGGAGGGCATTTGGTATATTACGGCGTCGAGGCCATCCGGGGTCGCCCGCTGTCCGAGCGCTCCCTTGAACTCACCCAGAAAGCAGGCCTGGCCGTCATCGGGCTCATGATGGCGGTGGCCCTGTTCAACGATCTCAGCCGCCTGATCGGATCCTGATGCGATTTCCGCGCTACTGGCGCGGCGCTGCCGCGAGGCGCCTTTTCCAGGCGTGCGCGGCGGTCGCCGTGTGGCTTCTGGCCCAGTCGGCCTTCGCATTCCAGCCCTTCGTCGTCCGCGACATCCGCATCGAGGGGGCGCAGCGAACCGAGGCCGGCACCGTCTTCGGGTACCTGCCGGTCAAGGTCGGTGACACCCTCACGCCCGACAAGGCCATCTCGGCCACCCGGGCGCTCTACGCCACCGGCTTCTTCAAGGATGTCCGGCTGGAGGTCGACCGCGATGTGCTGGTGGTGGTGCTCGAGGAGCGCCCGGCCGTGGCCACCATCGACATCACCGGCACCAAGGAGTTCGACAAGGACACCATTCGCCGCGCCCTTCGTGACATCGGCCTGGCCGAAAGCCGTGTGTTCGACCGCAGCCTGCTCGAGCGTGGCGAGCAGGAGCTCAAGCGCCAGTACCTGTCGCGTGGCAAGTACGCGGTCCAGGTCACCAGCACGGTCACGCCGCTCGAGCGCAACCGGGTGGGCATCACGCTGGCGGTCGAGGAGGGTGACACTGCCGGCATCCGCAGCATTGCCGTCGTGGGCAACAAGGCCTTTTCCGAGGCGGTCCTGCTCGACCAGTTCAAGCTGACCATCCCCAACTGGCTCACCTGGTACACCAAGACCGACCGCTACGCCCGCGAGAAACTCGCCGGTGATCTCGAGACCCTGCGCTCGTTCTACCTCGACCGCGGCTACCTGGAGTTCTCCCTCGATTCCACCCAGGTCTCGATCACGCCCGACAAGGAGGCCGTGCACATCGTGCTCGGCATCACCGAGGGCGGGCTGTTCAAGGTCAGCGGCATCAACCTCGGCGGCCAGCTTCTGGGCCGTAAAGACGAGCTCGCGCGTCTGGTGCAGCTCAAGCCGGGCGATGTGTTCTCGGGCCGCAAGCTGGCCGAGTCCAACCGGCTGATCAGCGAGCGCCTGGGGGCGCTGGGCTACGCGTTTGCCAATGTGAACGCGGTGCCGCAGATCGACCGCGACAAGCGCGAGGTCGCCTTTGATGTGCTGGTCGATCCCGGTCGCCGGGTGTACGTGCGGCGCATCAACATCTCGGGCAACGCGCGTACCCGGGATGAGGTCATCCGCCGCGAGTTGCGCCAGTTCGAGGATGCCTGGTACGACGCCGAGAAGATCCGGCTGTCGCGCGAGCGGATCGGTCGGCTGGGCTATTTCGTCGATGTGCGCATCGACAATTCGCCGGTGCCCGAGGCACCCGATCAGATCGATCTGAATGTGGTGGTTCGCGAGCAGGCAACCGGCGCCATCAACTTCGGCGTGGGCATTTCCACCGCCGAAAAGCTCATCCTGTCGGCGTCCATCAACCAGCAGAACTTCCTCGGCTCCGGTCAGTCGCTGGGTTTTGATGTCAATACCAGCCGCATCAACCGGACCGTGAACCTGTCCTTCACCGATCCGTACTTCACGCAGGACGGCATCAGCCGCAGCTTTGATCTCTACAGCCGCACCTTCAATGCCTCGGCGCTGAACCTGGGTGACTATCGCTGGCGCAGCAGCGGGGCCGGCATCCGCTTCGGGGTGCCCTACACCGAGGTCGATCGGGTCTCGGTCGGGCTGGTCTTCGAGAACAACACCCTGGAACTCGGCGACAACCCGCCTCAGCGTTTCAAGGATTATGTGGCGGCATTTGGCGAGAGCAGCAACGCGCTGCTGGCCAACCTCGGCTGGCGGCGTGACTCCCGTGACAGTGCCTTCGCGCCCACCCGCGGCCATCTCAATACCGCCAATCTCGAGATCACGCTGCCCGCGGCCGATCTGCGCTACTACCGCACCACCTACAACCATCAGACCTTCCTGCCGATCACCAAGGACTACACGCTGGCCCTGAACGCCGATGTCGGCATCGGTCGCGCGATGGGCGGCAACATCTATCCGCTCTTCAAGAACTTCTACGCCGGCGGCATCGGCAGCGTGCGCGGCTTCTCCCAGTCATCGCTCGGTCCGCGTGATCCGGTCGACAATGTGCCGCTGGGCGGACAGACCCGCCTGGTGGGCAGCGCCGAGTTCATCTTTCCGCTGCCCGGCACGGGCAATGACCGCAGCTTCCGGTCCTTCGTGTTCCTGGACGTGGGCAATGTGTTCTCGGCCGGCCAGATCGATCTGAGCACCATGCGCGCGTCCACCGGCATCGGTCTCAACTGGGCAAGCCCGATCGGACCGATGAAGATCGGCTTCGGTTTCCCCCTGCGCCGACAGGAGGGTGACCGCCTGCAGCGGATGCAGTTCCAGATCGGCTCGGGTTTCTGAGGAGTTAACTGTGCGACAATCCGCGGCCATGCGATTCCCCTTCCAGAGCCCCTTCCTGAAGTCGGTCTGCCGCACCGGTCTGCTGGTGCTTGGCCTGTCGATGACAGCCCAGCCGGTGGCCGCGCAGGAATTTCGTCTGGGGTTCGTGAACACCCAGCGCATCCTGCGCGATGCCGAGCCGGCCAAGGCAGCCCAGCGCAAGATCGAGGCCGAGTTCGGCAAGCGCGACAAGGAGCTGCAGGATCTGGCCGCACGGCTCAAGTCGCTGAGCGAGCGGCTCGAGCGCGATGCCGCGGTCATCAGCGAGTCCGAACGCACCCGTCGGCAGCGTGAATTCGCCGAACTCGAGAAAGACTTCCAGCGCAAGCAGCGCGAGTTCCGCGAGGACCTCAACCAGCGCCAGAACGAGGAAGTGCAGCAGCTCATCGATCGGGCCAATCGCATCATTCGCCAGATCGCCGAGCAGGAGAAGTTCGATCTGATCGTCCAGGATGCGGTGTACTGGAATCCCCGCATCGATGTCACCGACAAGGTCCTGCGGGCGCTGTCCACCGCCAAGTGAGGCCCATCCATGGGGCCTGAGGCATCGTCGGGTTTCACCGCCGCTGAACTGCAAGCCCAACTCGGCGGCGAACTGATCGGCGCGGCACCGGATCGCCGGCTGCTTCGGCTGGCCTCCCTCGAAAGCGCGGGGCCCGACGATCTCAGCTTCCTGGCGTCCTCCCGGCTGCGCAGCCAGGCTGCACGGTGCCGGGCCGGGCTTTTCATCGTGTCGGCGGCACTGACCGAGGCGCTTCCCGCCGCAGCCGGGCGGCTGGTGGTTCCCGACCCCTACGCGGCCTATGCGGCCGCCTCGCGTTGGCTGCAGGCCCGTCAGCAGGCTGCGCCCGTGGCCGGTCTCAGGCATCCGGGGGCGGTGATCCATCCCCAGGCCCGCGTGCATCCTCTGGCCAGCATCGGCCCGGGGGCCGTCATCGAGGCCCAGGCCGAGGTGGGCGAGGGCGCCCTGATCGGTGCCCAGGCCTTCATTGGCGCGGGCGCGCGTATCGGCGCACGCACGGTGCTGCACCACCGCGTCACGGTCTACCACGACTGCCAGATCGGTGCCGACTGCATCATCCACGCCGGAACCGTGATCGGCGCCGACGGCTTCGGTTTTGCGCCCGGAGCGCAGGGCTGGGCCAAGATCGCCCAGCTCGGCCGGGTGGTCATCGGCAATGCCGTGGAGATCGGTGCCAACTGCGCCATCGATCGGGGCGCGCTCGACGACACCCTGATCGGTGACGGCTGCAAGCTCGACAACCTGATCCAGGTGGGCCACAACGTGCGCATCGGCGAACACACCGCCATTGCCGGCTGTGTCGGTATCGCCGGCAGCGCAGTGATCGGCCGGCGCTGCATGATCGGCGGCGGGGCAGGCATCCTCGGCCACCTCAGCGTGTGCGACGGCGCGGTCATCTCGGCCATGAGCCTGGTCACCCGCTCGGTGACCGAGCCCGGCCTGCACACCGGTGTGTTCCCGCTCATGCCCAACGCGCAGTGGGAGCGGGCGGCCGCCACGCTCAAGCAGTTGCCCGCGATGCGCCAGCGGCTTCGCGAACTCTCGGCAGGCGCCAGCGCGCCCGACACCCGGCCCGACGGGCCTTCACCCCAGGGCCCTTCGGCCACCGAATCCAGGGATTGACCATGACTCAGCTCGATATCCGGGCCATCCTCGAGCACCTGCCGCACCGCTACCCCTTTCTGCTGATCGACCGGGTGCTCGAGCTCGAGAAGGGCAAGCGGATCGTCGCCATCAAGAACGTCACGATCAACGAGCCGTTCTTCGTCGGACATTTCCCGCACATGCCGGTGATGCCCGGCGTGCTGCAGATCGAGGCGCTTGCGCAGGCCGCCGGCATCCTGTCCTTCCAGACCATGGGACGCGTCTCCGACGACCAGTCTGTCTATTACTTCGTGGGCATCGACAGTGCCCGCTTCAAGCGTCCGGTCGTGCCGGGCGATCAGCTCCGGCTCGAGGTGGAGATCGTGCGGGTTGCGCGCTCGATCTGGAAGTACGCCGGCAAGGCCACGGTCGATGGCCAGGTGGCTGCGCAGGCCGAGCTGATGTGCACCCTGCGACAGATCGACCCGCCGGCGGAGAGTCCGCAATGAGCCGTATCCACCCCAGCGCCCTGGTGGCTGCCGGGGCCGAACTCGATGCCGATGTCACCGTGGGCCCGTTCTCGGTGATCGGCCCCGAGGTGCGCATCGGCGCAGGCAGCGTCATCGGGCCTCATGTGGTGATCGATGGCCACACCAGCCTGGGCCGCAACAACCGGGTGTTCCCGTTCGCCTCGCTGGGCGCCGATCCCCAGGACAAGAAGTACCGCGGTGAGCCCACCCGTCTGGAAATCGGCGATGGCAACACCTTCCGCGAATCGGTCACCGTCAACCGCGGCACCGTGCAGGATGGCGGCGTCACGCGCATTGGCGATGACAACTGGATCATGGCCTATGTGCACATCGCGCATGACTGCATGGTGGGCAGCCACACCATCTTCGCCAACAGCACCAACCTCGGCGGGCATGTGCACATCGGTGACTGGGTGATTCTTGGCGGCGCCTCCGGGGTGCATCAGTTCTGCAAGATCGGTGCGCACGCCATGACCGCCGTCGGCTCGGTGGTGCTGCATGATGTGCCGCCCTTCGTGATGGTCTCCGGCAACACCGCCTCGGCCCATGGCATCAACGCCGAAGGCCTCCGGCGTCGCGGGTTCTCGCCGGAGCGCATCCATGCCATCCGGCGCGCCTACAAGCTCGTCTACAAGGAGGGCCTCACCCTGGCCGAGGCCCGCGCAGCCCTGTCTGGCGAGGCCGTTGCGCGCATCGACCCTGACGGCTCGGCCGCGGGCGATCTCGCCCTGCTCGCGGCCTTCCTCGACCAGGTCACCCGCGGCATCGTCCGCTGACCGGCATGGGCCCGGGCGCGCGGCAACTGGCGGTGGTGGCCGCGGAGGCTTCTGGCGACCTGCTCGCCAGCAGCGTGCTGCGCGGCTTGCGCGCTGATGTCAGCGGCGCGCCCCTGCAGGCGGCCGGCATCGGTGGCCCGGCCATGCTGGCCGAGGGTTTCGAGGCCTGGTGGTCGATCGAGGCGCTGTCGGTGCGTGGCTATGTGGAGGTGCTGCGCGAATATCCCCGATTGCTTCGGCTGCGCCGCGATCTGCGCGAACGGGTGCTGGCCTGGCGTCCCGGCCTGTTCCTGGGGGTGGACGCGCCCGACTTCAATCTCGACCTCGAGCGCGGCCTGCGCGCGGCCGGCATTCCCACGGCGCACTTCATCGGCCCCTCGGTGTGGGCCTGGCGGCGCGAGCGCCTGAGCCGCATCCGCGAGGCGGTCGACCACATGCTGCTGGTCTTCCCCTTCGAGCCCGACATCTATGCCGCAGCCGGCATCCCGGCCACCTATGTCGGGCATCCGCTGGCCGATGCGATTCCTGGGACGCACACCCGGGCCTCGGCCCGGCGCGATCTCGGACTGCCGGATTCGGCCACGGTGGTGGCCTTGCTCCCGGGCAGTCGGGCCGCCGAACTGCGCAGCATGGCGGCGGTCTTTCTCGACACTGCCGACTGGCTCGCGCGCCAGCGGCCCGAGTTGCGATTCGTCCTGCCGGCGGCGGGGGAGCATCGCTATCGCACCCTGCGCGCGATGCTGGCGGCGCGAGCGGGCGGTGGCGCTTCGGTGCTGCTGACCGAGGGCCGCTCGCACGAGGCGCTGGCGGCCTGCGACACCGCGCTGGTGGCCAGCGGCACGGCCACGCTCGAGACCGCGCTCTTCCGACGGCCGATGGTGATCGCCTATCGCATGCCCACCCTGAGCTACCTGATCATGCGCCGCATGGGCTACCTGCCCTGGATCGGACTGCCCAACATCCTGTGCCAGGACTGGGTGGTGCCCGAGTTCATCCAGTCGGCGGCCACCGCACCGGCGATGGGGGCCGCACTGCTCGCCCAGCTCGACGACCCGGCCGGACGCGAGCGCATCGCCAGCCGTTTCGAGGCGCTGCACCACAGCCTGCGGCAGGATTGCGCCTCGCGCTGCGCCGCGGTGCTGGGCGAGTTGATGGCCAGGCGCTGACATGGGCAATGCCGTGTCTGCATCACCGGAGCAGCCCGGGCTCTTCGCGCCCGATCCGTCCCGGGTCTGCGGGGTCGACGAGGCCGGCCGCGGCCCACTGGCCGGGCCGGTGTTCGCCGCCGCGGTCATGCTGCATCCGGCGCGGCCCATCACCGGGTTGCGCGACTCCAAGCAGCTCTCGGCCGCGAGGCGCGAGGTGCTTGCCGCGCAGATCCGCGAGCAGGCGCTGGGCTGGGCGGTGGCCAGCGCCTCGGTGGCCGAGATCGATGCCCTGAACATCCTGGGCGCCACGCTGCTGGCGATGCAGCGCGCGGTGCAGGCGCTGCCGATGGCGCCCACCCTCGCACTGATCGACGGCAACCGGGCTCCGCGTCTGGCCTGCGAGCTGCGTCTGATCGTGGGCGGGGATGCCCTCGAACCGGCGATCTCGGCTGCTTCCATCCTGGCCAAGACCGAGCGAGACCGGCTCATGCAGACGCTCCACGATCGCCACCCCGAGTACGGTTTCGATCGCCACAAGGGCTACGGCTCGGCCGCGCACCTGCGCGCGCTGGCGCAGTTCGGTCCCTGCGAGCACCACCGGCGCAGTTTCGCGCCGGTACGCGCCGCGCTGGCCGGGGCGGATCACGGAGTGGCCCGGCCATGACCCGCCGCCTGAGCTCGCGCGACAATCCACTGCTGCGCCAGCTGGTGCGCATCGTCGAGTCCTCGCGGGAGCGGCGCCAGCTCGGGGTGAGCTTCATCGAGGGCGTGCATCTTTGCGCCGCCTATCTGGCGCGGGTCGGTCGTCCGCGGCTTGCGCTGGTCACGCCTGACGCCCGGATGCATCCCGAGGTGATGGCCCTGCTCGGGGCACTCGCCCGGGCCCCGGTGGGCGCCCCGCAGGCCGCTGCACGCGAAGCCACCGCGCCCATCGAGGGCCTGCCCGCAGGCACGGCGCCGGTGGAGATCACCGCGCCGCTGTTCGCGCTGCTCAGCCAGGTCGAGAAGGGCATCGGCGTGGCGTTCCTGATCGACACGCCTCGTACCGCGCTGCCGGAGCGACTGGACGCCGACGGCGTCTATCTCGACGGCCTGCAGGATCCCGGCAATGTCGGCACCATCCTGCGCAGCTGCGCGGCTGCCGGCGTGGGCCGGGTGCTCACCGCGCCGGGCACGGTCTGGTGCTGGTCACCCAAGGTGCTGCGTGCCGGCATGGGCGCGCACTTCGGGCTCACCATCCATGAATCGGTGTCCTGGCCCGAGGTGCTCGCCCGCCTTTGCCTGCCGGTGCGCGCCACGGCGCCGCGGGCTGCGCTGAGTGTCTGGCAGGCTGATCTGCGCCCGCCCGCCCTGTGGGTGTTCGGACAGGAGGGGCAGGGAATCGACCTCGAGCGTGACGCGCCCGCGCTGAGCTGGATCGGCATCCCTCAGGAGCCGGCGGTGGAATCGCTCAATGTGGCCGCCGCGGTGGCGGTATGCCTGTTCGAGCAGCGCCGCCAGCGGCAGCCCGTGGGCCCGACGCCGGCGGCCTGAGCCGCGCGCGCTCAGCGCAGTTCGAGCTCCTGCAGCACGGTGGCGGCGATCTCCTCGATCGACTTGGTGGTGCTCGACAGCCAGCGGATGCCTTCCCGGCGCATCATCGCCTCGGCTGCACCCACCTCGGCGCGGCAGTTCTCGATGGAGGCGTAGCGGCTGTTGGGGCGGCGCTCGAAGCGCACCTCCGCCAGGCGATCTGGTGCGATCGACAGGCCGAACAGTTTGCTGCGGTGCCGGTAGAGCACCTCCGGCAGCCGGCCGCGATCGAAGTCCTCGGGAATCAGCGGATAGTTCGCCGCCTTGATGCCGTGCTGCATGGCCAGGTACAGGCTGGTGGGCGTTTTGCCGCAGCGCGACACACCCACCAGGATCACATCGGCCTTCTCCAGGCCGGTGTTCGACTGCCCGTCATCGTGGGCGAGCGAGAAGTTGATCGCCTCGATGCGCCGCTGGTACTGCCCCGAGTCGGTGGCGGTGTGCGAGCGGCCGATCCGATGGGTGGAGCGCACCCCGAATTCGTTTTCCAGCGGCTCCACGAAGTTGGCGAACAGGTCGATGCACATCGCCGGCATGTCGCGCAGTTCGCGACTGATCTCGGGATTGACCAGGGTGCTGAACACGATCGGCCGAACGCCGTCGATCTCGCCCTGCTGGCGAATGCGGTTGACCGCCTCGCGCGCCTTCGCGGTGGAATCGGTGAAGGGCAGGCGGATCTCCCGCAGGCGGATGCCTTCGAACTGGCTGAGCAGGGAGTGCCCGAAGGTCTCGGCGGTGATGCCGGTGCCGTCGGAGACGTAGAAGACCGATCGGTCCGCGGGGGGCTGGTCAGGCATGGTGTTGGCCGGCGGGCGAGCCGGATCAGGAAGGAGACCGGTCATTTTCGTGCCCCCGGCGCTGCGCCGCAGTAAGATTCCGGGGCTGGCGTTCCGAGTGTTGCAGTCGCGCCCCAGCCCGGCCGATCAGGCATCAGCGCCGATCAGTCGCCGGGGCCCGACTACAGCGCTTGGCCGGTAGGTGCGGCAGGGTGCCGCGCCGCCGTGTCCATGGCCCCCGCTTTCCAACATGCCAGGACTTTTCCATGAACCGTTTCGATGGGCGATTCGTCGTCGCTCTCGAGGACTTGCGCATGACCGATGTCAAATCGGTCGGCGGCAAGAATGCCTCGCTGGGTGAACTGATCAGCCAGTTGTCCGCCTCGGGCGTGCGCGTACCGGGCGGCTTTGCCACCACCGCGGAGGCCTTTCGCGACTTCCTCACCCACAACCGCCTCACCGAGCGCATCGCGGCCCGACTCGAGGGATTGAACACCGAGGATGTCAAGGCGCTCGCCGCCTGCGGCGCCGAGATCCGTGCCTGGGTGATCGAGAGCCCGCTGCCGGCCCGACTCGAGGCCGGCATCCGCGAGCACTATGCCCGCCTCGAGGCCGAGTCCGGCGGTCCGGTGTCGGTGGCGGTGCGCTCCTCGGCCACCGCCGAAGACCTGCCCGACGCCTCGTTCGCCGGCCAGCAGGAGACCTACCTGAACATCACCGGCATCGACTCGGTGCTCGAGCGGGTCCGGCATGTGTTCGCCTCGCTCTACAACGACCGGGCGATCTCCTACCGGGTGCACAAGGGCTTCAGCCATGGGGAGGTGGCCCTGTCGGCCGGTGTGCAGCGCATGGTGCGCAGCGATCTTGGCGCCTCCGGGGTGATGTTCACCATGGATACCGAATCGGGCTTTCGCGACGCGGTGCTGATCACCAGTTCCTACGGGCTGGGCGAGACGGTGGTGCAGGGCGCGGTCAACCCCGACGAGTTCTATGTCCACAAGCCGATCCTCGCTGCGGGCAAGTACCCGATCGTGCGCCGGCAACTCGGCAGCAAGCTGCTGCGCATGGAGTTCGCCGACCCGGCGGCGGCCGCCGACGGCCCGGAGTCGTCGGTGGGCCGCACGGTGCGCACCGTGGAAACCACCGAGCAGATGCGCTACCGCTATTCGCTGGAGGACAGCGAGGTGATCGAGCTCGCCCGCTATGCCGTCGAGATCGAGCGCCACTATGGGCGCCCCATGGACATCGAGTGGGGACGCGACGGGATCGATGGCCGCATCTACATCCTGCAGGCCCGGCCCGAGACCGTGAAGTCACAGGGCTCGGCGCTGCGCCAGGTTCGCTTCCGCCTGAAGGGCTCCTCCGAGGTGCTTGCCTCCGGCCGTGCCATCGGCCAGAAGGTGGGCGCCGGGCCGGTGCGGGTGATCAACGACGCTGCCGAGATGGAGCGGGTGCAGCCGGGCGATGTCCTGGTGACCGACATGACCGATCCCAACTGGGAGCCGGTGATGAAGCGCGCCTCGGCGATCGTCACCAACCGGGGCGGCCGCACCTGTCACGCGGCGATCATTGCCCGCGAGCTCGGCATCCCGGCGGTGGTCGGTTGCGGCGACGCCACCGACCATCTTCGCGATGGCGCGCTGGTGACCGTGTCCTGCGCGCAGGGTGACACCGGCTTCATCTACGAGGGCCTGCTCGAAACCGAGGTCACCGAGGTCGAGACCGGCGACATGCCCGCGCTGCCGGTCAAGATCATGATGAATGTCGGCAATCCGCAGCTCGCGTTCGAGTTCTGTCAGCTGCCCAATGCCGGGGTCGGGCTTGCCCGCCTCGAGTTCATCATCAACAACCACATCGGCATCCACCCCAAGGCCATCCTCGACTATCCCAATGTCGATCCCGAACTGCGCAAGGCGGTCGAAGGTGTGGCACGCGGCCACAGCACGCCGCGTGCCTTCTTCATCGACCGGCTCACCGAGGGGGTGGCCACCATCGCTGCGGCCTTCTACCCCCGGCCGGTGATCGTGCGGCTGTCCGACTTCAAGTCGAACGAATACCGCAAGCTCATCGGCGGCACGCGCTACGAGCCCGAGGAAGAAAACCCGATGCTCGGCTTTCGCGGCGCGTCACGCTATGTCTCACCCGACTTCCGTGAGTGCTTCGAGATGGAGTGCCGCGCGCTCAAGCGGGTTCGCGACGAGATGGGCCTCACCAATGTCGAACTCATGGTGCCCTTCGTGCGCACCGTGCGCGAGGCGGCTGGCGTGATCGAACTGCTGGCCCGCAACGGCCTGCGCCGGGGAGAGAACGGGCTGCGCGTGATCATGATGTGCGAGCTGCCGTCCAATGCCATCCTGGCTGACGATTTCCTCGCCCACTTCGATGGCTTTTCCATCGGCTCGAACGACCTCACCCAGCTGACGCTGGGCCTTGACCGCGATTCCGGTCTGGTGGCCGAGGGCTTCGATGAACGCGACCCCGCGGTGCTCGCGCTGCTCGAACGCGCGATCGCGGCCTGCAACAAGGCCGGCAAGTATGTGGGCATCTGCGGGCAGGGCCCGTCGGATCACCCTGATTTCGCGGAGTGGCTGATGCAGCAGGGGATCGACTCGATCTCGCTCAATCCCGACACGGTGATTGCCACCTGGAAGCAGCTGGCGGCGTCGCTTCCCCCGCTCGGCCTGGCGGATTGAGCCTGCACGGGGCGGCCGGCAGGCCGCCCCGACGCGCGCGAGCCGCACAGGCCGCGCACGCCGAACGCCCTGATTACTGCACCACGCGCATCTGCTCGCGCTTGCCCGCCTTGTAGGTGTACAGGGTGAGCGCGCCGTTCTTGATGTCGCCCTTCGGGTCGAAGCTGATCTTGCCGGTCACGCCGTCGTGGCTGATCTTGGCGAGTTCCGGCAGGTACTTCTTGGGGTCGGTGGAATTGGCCTTCTGCATGGCCGCCACCATGACCATCGTGGCGTCGTACACATACGGGGCATAGATCTGCACATCGGCGTTGAACTTGGTCTTGAACTTCGCCTTGAAGTCGTCCATGGCCTTGGCCTTGTCGGCCGTCACGCCACCGGCTTCGGCGCAGACCACCTGACCGTCGCCCATGGCGTCGCCCGCGAGCTTGGCGAGTTCACCGGTGCAGATGCCGTCGCCACCCATGAACTTGGCGTTCAGGCCGAGCTGCTTCATCTGGCGCAGCATCGGGCCGGCCACGGCGTCCATCCCGCCGAAGAAGACCAGATCGGGCTTGGCGCCCTTGAGCTTGGTCAGCACGGCGTTGAAGTCGGTGGCCTTGTCGTTGGTGTACTCGCGGCCCACGATCTTGCCGCCGGCGGCCTTGACGGCCTTTTCGAACTCGTCGGCCACGCCCTGGCCGTAGGCGGTGCGGTCATCGATGATCGCGATCGAGGTCGCCTTGGTCTCCTTCACCGCGAAGCGGCCCAGGGTGCCGCCGAGCTGGCCGTCGTGCGCCACCACCCGGAAGGCGGTCGCGAAGCCCTGCTGGGTGTACTTGGGGTTGGTTGCCGAGGGCGAGATCTGCGGGATGCCGGCGTCCTTGTAGAGCCGGGATGCCGGGATGGTCGTGCCCGAGTTCAGGTGACCGATCACGCCGGCGACCTTGGCGTCGACCAGCTTCTGGGCGGCCGCGGTGCCCTGCTTGGGATCGGCCGCATCGTCCTCGGAGAGCAGCTCGAAGCTCACCTCCTTGCCACCGATCTTGATCTTCTTCGCGTTGAGCTCCTCGATCGCGAGCTTGGCGCCATTCTCGTTGTCCTTGCCCAGGTGGGCGATCGCACCGGTCAGTGGCGCGACATGGCCGATCTTGACCACGGTCTGGGCGGCTGCCGGCGCAGATGCCAGCGCGGAAAGGATCGCAATCGTGAGCAGGGAGCGATTCATCGTGTTTCTCCTGGGTGTCTCGGTGGGACTTTGGCGGGGGGCTGCTCCGGGCGTTGACGCCCCGGGCAGGTGCCGGCGGATGCTATCGGTTTTGCTCGGCGCCGGGCAATTGAACCCTGCCAGGCCGCGGGATTCGCGGCCCCCGTCTGCGTTAGGATCGTTGCATGCCCTCGTCAGCCGCGTCCGCCAGCCTGATGGCCTCTGTCGGCCGGTTCCTGGGCGAGCATGCGCCGTTCGCCCAGATGGCATCCGAAGACCGGGATTGGGTCGCGAAGCAGCTCGAGCTGGCCTATTTCGCCGACGGCGAGGTGATCGTGTCCGCGGCACAGGGCGAACCCGACGCCGCCTGGATCGTCCATCGCGGCCAGGTGGCGGCCTGGCGCGACCATGGCGTCGCAGGCCAGGACGAGCCGCTGTTGCAGCTCACCGCCGGGGAGATCTTTCCGGTGGGCGCGCTGCTTGCGCGGCGACCGGTGACCCATCGCTACCAGGCGGTTGGCGATGTCTTCTGCTGGCGCCTGACCCGGGCGCATTTCGACGCGATCGCCAGACGCAGTCCGGTGTTTCTCGATTTCTGTCGACGGCGGCTGGCTGCGTTGCTCGATCTCGCCCGGCAGGATCTGCAGGCCAGCCAGGATGCCCAGGTCGTGCAGTGGCGCGCCATGAGTGAACCGGTGAGCCGTGTGATGCGCGCGCCCGTGCTCAGCTGTGCCCCTGACACCCCGCTGCGCGAGGTCTTCAGGCAGATGGAAGCGCGGCGTGCGGGCTCGGTCCTGGTGCTCGGCCATCAGGCTGTCGGGGCGGAGCCGGCGACGGTCTGCGGCATCTTCACCCGCCACGATGTGATCGCCCGCGTGGCCTTGCCGGGCCTGGCCCTGGATGCGCCGGTGTCGGCGGTCATGTCGGCGCCGGTGCGCTGCATCGATCATCAGGACAGCGTGGCGAACGCCATGCTGGTGATGGCCGAGCAGACCATCCGCCACCTGCCGGTGCTGCGCGGGGGGGCTCTGGTGGGCATCGTCAGCGAGCGCGATCTGTTCGTGCTGCAGCGTCGTGGCCTGCGCCAGATCGGCGATGCGATCCGGCATGCGGGCGAGTTGGGGCCGCTGCGGCAGGCCGCGCAGGACATCCGCGACTGGAGCCTGGCCCTCGTGGCGCAGGGCATCACGCCTGCCTTCGTCACGCGGCTGGTCAGCCGGCTCAATGACCAGCTTGGCGCCCGGCTGATCAGCCTGATCGCCGGCGAGCATGGGGTGAGTCTGGACACGATCTGCTGGCTCGCCCTGGGCAGCGAAGGGCGCGAGGAGCAGACCGTGGCCTCCGATCAGGACAACGCGCTCATCGTCGGTGCCCACTGCCCGACGCCCCTGCCGGCACTGCTTGCGTTCGCGCAGGCCGTCAACCGTGCCCTGGCCGACTGCGGCTTCCCGCTGTGCCGGGGCGAGATCATGGCCGGCAATCCGACCTGGTGCCTCACCGAGTCGCAGTGGGTGCAGTGCTTCGAGCGCTGGATCGAACGGGGTGATCCGCCCGCGCTGCTGCATGCCGCGATCTTCTTCGATCTGCGCCCGATGGCCGGCGCCCGCGCGCTCGGGGCGCGCCTGGGTGAGACGGTTCGCACCATGGCGCGCGCCAATCCCCGCTTTCTCAAGCAGATGGCCGACAACGCCCTGGCGAACCGGCCGCCCGCGGGCTGGACCGCAGGTCTGCTCGACGCCTGGCGCGCGCAGGGGGATCCTCGCATCGACCTGAAGATGCAGGGCACCGTGCCCTTCGTCGATGCCGCCAGGGTGCTGTCCCTGGCGCATGGGGTGGCCGCCACCGGCACCGCAGAGCGCCTGCAGGCGCTGCAGGGCCTGGGCCTGCTCGAGGCAGGTGAGGTGGGCGCCTGGGTCGATGCCTTCCAGTTCCTGCAGGGGCTTCGGCTCAGGGTCCAGGCGCAGGCTCGGCAGGCCGGTGCTGCTCAGCCCAACCACCTCGACCCGGCCAGCCTGTCCGAGCTCGAGCGGCGAATCCTCAAGGAAGCCTTCCGGCAGGCGCGCAAGCTGCAGCAGCGGCTGGCGGTCGACTATCCCGGCTGAATCCGGCGTTCGCGGCCATGAGCGACAAGCCCCGAGCACCCCATCGGCAAACGGATTCGGTGTGGGCGAGGGCGCTGTCAATGATCGTACCGGGCCTGGCCACGTTGCCGCCGCCGCCCCGCCGCTGGGTGGTCTGCGATGTCGAGACCACGGGCCTGGACCCGCGCCGCGACGCGCTGCTCGCCATC
>NZ_CEXFHW010000037.1:0-25916 GCF_982640115.1 Quisquiliibacterium sp.
GCCAGCCGTGCTTCATGATCTCGGCGGTGGCGGCCGCGTCGTCGAGATAGCCGTCCATCAGCGTGGGACCACGCAGCACCACCTCGCCAGTCTCGCCGGCGGGCAGCAGCCGGCCCTCCTCGTCCATGATCTCCATGGCCTCGACGATCACCGTGGGTCGCCCGCAGGAAAGCAGCCGGTGACGCAGCGCCGGCTCGCGCACCGCGGCCGCGATCTCGGGCGGTGACATGAAGGTGGTGGGAAAGCCCGACTCGGTCTGGCCGAAGGCCTGACACACCACCGGGCCCAGGCGCTCGACCGCCTCGACGATCTTCTCCGGCGCGAAGGGCGATGCCGCGGCGATCAGGTAGCGCAGCGAGGAGAAGTCCGCCTGCGCGGCCCGCGGGTGGGCGAGCAGCATGTAGATGAGCGTGGGCGGCAGGAACAGCACGCTCACCCGGCGCGTCTCGATGAGCTCGATCATCGCGGCGACGTCGGGCGTGGACATCATGATGGTGGTGCCGCCGAACTGGCCCATGCCCAGCGCCACGAAGCCGCCGGCATGGGTGATGGGCGCTACCGCGAGGTTCACCGGCGGGTCCTCGAAGTGCAGGCAGGTGGCCCAGGCGAGCACGCCGGTCATCATGAAGCGGTTCGAACCGATGGTGAGCTTGGAGCGGCCGGTGGTGCCGCCGGTGGCGCCCTGAAAACCCTGCGCGGCCTCGTCCAGGCGCAGCGCGAGGGGTTCGTCGGAGGCATCGCCGAGCCAGTCGTGCAGGCTGGGCACCCGCGGGTCGACGCCGTTCACGCAGACCACCTCGCGCAGCGTGGGCACGCCCTGGCGGATGGCGTCGATCAGGCCGGCTGCGGACGGGTCGAAGAAGAGCAGGTTGCAGCGCCCCGCGGCCAGGATGTGCAGGATGTCGGGCAGCGCAGCGCGCATGTTCAGGTTGCACCACGCCACACCGGCGCGCATGCCGCCGAGCATCGCGATGAAGGCCTGCCCGGTGTTCGGGCTGAGCACCGCGAAGCGGTCTCCGGGGCCCAGGCCGGCCGCGCCGATCCGCCGGGCGATGCGGTTGGTGAGCTGCCAGACCTGACGGTAGGTGTGATCGCCGCCATCGCCGCTCAGCGCCAGCCGGTCGGGGTGGGTGCGGTATCCGCGAAAATACAGATCGGTGAGGTGCATGAGGCCTCCGCTGGGGCGTGTCCCGGCAGTATCGCGCGGGCCGTGCGGGCGTCATGCCGCCGCCACCGCGCTGGCCTATGATGCAGGATCCGCCTCGTTTCGAAACCCACCGATGTCCGCCACGCCCTCCCGCTCGCTCAATCTCACCGGCGCCACCAACTTCCGCGATCTGGGCGGCTACCGCGGCGCTGATGGCCGGCCGGTGCGCTGGCGGCGGCTGTTCCGCTCCGACCACCTCGCCGCGCTCACGCCGCAGGACGAGGCTGCGCTGGGTGCCCTCGGACTGGCCCGCGCCTTCGACTTTCGCGGCGTGGCCGAGCGCGCCGCCACCGCCTACCGGCTGCCGGGCGTGGTGCAGCATCCGCTGCCGATCGAGCCCACGGTGGTGCAGAACCTCGACACCCTGCGCGCGGCCGGTCGCCAGCTCACCGCGCGCGATGCCGAGTCGGTCATGCGCGACACCTATCGCGCCTTCGTACGCGGCAACAGCCATCGCTTCGGCACGCTGCTGCGCCACCTGGCCGATGATCACTCCCCGGCGGTCTTCCACTGCACCGCCGGCAAGGACCGCACCGGCTTCGCGGCGGCGCTGCTGCTGCTGGCCATGGGCGTGTCCCGCGAGGAGGTCGAGCACGACTTCCTGCTCACCAACCAGCATTACCGGCGGGCGCATGCCTCGCAGACCGATCTGCCCCAGGAGGTGCTCGATGTCCTCTGGCGGGTGCAGTCGGGATTTCTGGCCGCCGCCTTCGAGGTGGTCGGCGCCGAACACGGCGGAGTCGATCGCTACCTCGAGACGATCGGCATCGGCGCTGGCGAGCGTCGTCGCCTCATCGATGCCTACCTGGAGCCCTGAGCGCCCCGGGGGCGGCGCACCCACCGCCTCCTGATTCCTTGTCCCCACCGGGGGCGGTGCGTGGGCGTCGCGGGCAGCGTGGCATGATCCTGCCCGACGCCGGACGCAGCCGGCGTTCCAACACCCACAACGGAGACACCATGAAACTCGCGTCCCTCATCGTGGCGGTCGCGGCGCTGTTCGCCGCGTCGCCTTCGCCTTCCCAGGCCCAGCAGAACTGGAAGGTGGCCTCGGCCGCTCAGCCCGGCTCCCCGCTGATCGGTTTCGTCGAGGAGGTCGTTGCCAAGATCGGCACCAACACCAAGGGTGCGATCAAGGCCGAGCGGCTGTTCATCGGCAGCGAGCAGGAGATCGCCCAGCAGATCGTGCGCGGCCGCATCGAGGTGGCCGGCATCTCCATGGCGGGCATTGCGCCGGCCATTCCCGAGGCCGGCATCATGACCACGCCGTATCTCTGGACCAGCGACGCGGAGCGTGACTATGTCACCGACAACCACGCCCTGCCCGTGCTCAGGAAGATCTACGAGGCCAAGGGCGTGGTGCTGCTCGGCATCAGCGAGGTGGGCTGGAACGATGTGGTCTGCAAGAAGCCCTGCCTGACCCCGGCCGATTTCAAAGGCATGAAGGTGCGCGTGGGCCCGGCGCTGTCCTCGAAGATCTTCTGGCAGTCGATGGGCGTGAACGGCGTGCAGATGCCGCTCTCCGAGCTCTTCCCGGCGCTGCAGAGCGGCCTGGTCGAAGCCGCCGACCTGCCCTTCCCGTACTACGTGACCACCCCGGCTGCCCAGAGCGCGCCGCACTATGTCACCACCCGGCACCTGCACCATCCCTCGGCCTTCATCATCAACAAGCGGATCTGGGATGGCCTGACCCCCGAGCAGAAGACCGCCGTGCAGTCGGCCGTGCCCGATGCGCCGCGCATGCGCCGCGAGGTCGATGCCAGCATCAAGCCCAAGATGGATGACTTCAAGGCCAAGGGCGGCACCATCCATGAGCTGACCCCGGCCCAACGCGCCGAGTTCGTGAAGCTGGTGCTGCCCAACCAGGAGCAGATGGTCAAGGAGACCGGCGGCGCCGCTGCCGAACTCTGGGCCGCCATCCAGAAGGGCAAGGCCGAGTTCAAGGCCCGCGGCGGCAAGTAAGCTGTCCTGCGCGGGCCGCCGATGCGGCCCGCAGCCCGAAACCGGCCGCGGCACTCCCGCGGCCGGTCCGTTTCAGCGCCCCGGCCGATGCGCCGGCCGGCGCCGGCGCCGACCATGTCGGTCTCGTTCACACAAGGAGACCGACATGGCCTGGGACTTTGCCACCGATGATGCCTATCAGGCGCAGCTCGACTGGGTCGACCGCTTCATGCGCGAGGAGATCGAGCCCCTCGACCATGTGCTCGGTCATCCCTGCGATGTGCGCGATCCGCGCCGCAACGCGCTGGTGCGGCCGCTGCAGGCGCAGGTGCGCGAGCGCGGCCTGTGGGCCTGCCATCTCGGGCCCGAGCTCGGTGGCCAGGGCTACGGCCAGGTCAAGCTTGCGCTGCTCAACGAGATCCTGGGCCGCTCGCGTTTCGGCCCCACCGTGTTCGGCTGCCAGGCGCCCGACAGCGGCAATGCCGAGATCCTGGCCCACTACGGCACGCCCGAGCAGAAGCGCCGATTCCTGCAGCCGCTGCTCGACAACGAGATCGTGTCCTGCTTCGCGATGACCGAACCGCAGGGCGGCGCCGACCCCAAGGTCTTCAAGACCCGCGCGGTTCGCGATGGCGACGAGTGGGTGCTCAGCGGCCAGAAGTGGTTTGCCTCGCATGCGTCGTTCGCCGAGTTCCTGATCGTGATGGCGGTCACCGATCCCGACGCGCCGCCCTACAAGACCATGTCGATGTTCATCGTGCCCACGAACACACCGGGTCTGCGGGTGATCCGCAATTCGGGCTTCCCGACCGAGACGGTGCCCACGCATGGCTATCTCGAGTTCGACGGGGCGCGGGTGCCGGCCGACCACATGCTCGGCGGCCGCGGCGAGGCCTTCGTGGTGGCCCAGACCCGGCTGGGCGGTGGCCGCATCCACCATGCCATGCGCACCATCGGCGAGGCGCGCCGCGCGCTCGACATGATGTGCGAACGGGCGCTCTCGCGCCGCACCCAGGGTGAGCGTCTGGCCGACAAGCAGATGGTGCAGGAGCGGCTGGCCGACTCCTGGATCGAGCTCGAGCAGTTCCGCCTCCTGGTGCTGCGCACCGCCTGGCTGATCGACCAGCACAAGGATTACAAGAAGGTGCGCAAGGACATCTCGGCAGTGAAGGCGGCCATGCCCAAGGTGCTGCATGACATCGCCTCGCGCGCGCTGCTGCTGCACGGCTCGATCGGCATCTCCGAGGAGATGCCCTTCGCGCATCTGGTGATGCAGTCCTACCATGTGGCGCTGGCCGACGGTCCGGTGGAGGTCCACAAGGCCACGCTCGCCAAGCAGATGCTGCGCGACTACAAGCCCACCGAGGCGCTGTTCCCCGACTACCATGTGCCCAGCCAGCGCGAGCGGGCGCTGGCCCGTTTTCGCGACGCGCTCGCGCATATCGACGAGTCGGTCTGAGCCGCCTCAAGGCGGGCGCACCGGGCGGCGGCCGGGCGCGCCCGGCGCGGGCTACGCTGGCAGCGTCCGGCCCGCAGCCGCCCCACTTGCGTCACCGCCATGCCCGAAGCCCCCTCCCTGGAAGCCCTCGGGCTGCTCCAGCCCCTGTGGACCCACCTGTCGCCCGGTGGCAAGCCGATCTACTCCTCGCCGATCGGTCCGGTGATGGCCCGCGCCAATGGCGAACGGCATCGGGCCGTGGTGCTGTGCGGCTGGGATGGTCATGTCAGCGCGCTGCGCGCCGACACCGGCCAGGCCCTGTGGCGCGCGCGTGCCGGCGGGCCCTGCTATGGCCGCTGCCAGGCGGCCGATGTCGACGGCGATGGCGCCGTGGAAATCTTTGCGCCCGGCCATGACGGCCTGATCCGCTGCCTCTCGGATGACGGCAGCCTGCGCTGGACCTTCGCCAGCCTGTACGGCCGTGAGGCCAGCGGCCGGGTCAGCCGCGCCGGGCCGCGCAGCCTCACCGATGACGCCAAGGCCTGGGCCGCCAATGCCTTTCTGCGGATGCAGGGGCGGGGCCACGGCGCGCTGCTGCGCATCACCAGCGGGCCCGGCGCCGGGCAGGCGCGCGAGGTGGTCGAGAACCCCGGCGGCAGCACGCTCACGGTGGCCGAGCCCTGGGATGTGCTGCCCGCGGCGGGCGATACCTATCGTGTGGAGCCGCGCTGGCCCAGCGACCGCTACTACCAGCATGCCGGCACCCTGGTGCACGAGCCCGGCGGCTGGTTTCTCTATGCCGGAGGCTTCGACAACCAGCTCTGCAAGATCGACGCGCGCAGCGGCGCGCTGGTGTGGCAGTACGCGGCCCTCGAGAACATCGAGCCCTACCCGCTGGTGCTGGCGGCCGATGGCGGCGTTCGGGTGTACAGCGCCTGTGTCGACGGCCGCACCCGCTGCCTGGACGGGGCCACCGGCGCGCTGATCTGGGAGGCCGACACCGGCCCCACCGATGCCTTCATCGCGGCCGCCGATGTCAACGGCGACGGACGCATCGAGCTGCTGGTGTCCTCGCGCGACAACCGCGCCTACATCCTCGATGCCCATCGCGGGCGGGTGCTGGGCATCTCCGAGGACATCGGCGCCGACATCGACTGTGCGGCCATGCCGGTGCACATGCCGGGGCAGGGCAGCCACCGCATCGTGACCGGCTGCGATGCCGGCAAGCTCTGGTGCATCGACGGCAGCGGCCGCACGGTCTGGCGCCAGTCGCTGTCCACGCGGCCGATCAACTCCTCGGCGGTTGTGCACGATGTGTTCGGCCGCGGCAGCCCGGCCGTGCTGATCGGCGACATGGAGGGAAGCCTGCACTGCGTCGATGTCGCCACCGGCGGGGTGATCGGGTCGCTGAAGCTCGCCGGCGGCATCGAGGGCGTGCCCTGGTATGGCGATCTCGATGGCGATGGCCGGGCCGAGCTGGTGGTCACCACCACCGCTGGCGAGGTGCGGGCCTGGCGCTTCGCCCATGGCGGGGTGTGGCTCGCGCCGTGGTATCCCGGGCGCGGACAGTTCGAGGGCTCTGTGAGCCTTTGAGCGGCCCGGCCGGCTGGCGATGGGATAATCAGGGCGGTGGCCGTCTGCCGGCCGTTTCTCCCACGGAGCTCTCCCATGTCATCGTCATCCGGCTGTGCCCGCCCTGGTCTGCTGCGCGCGCTGGGGCTCGGCCTTGGCCTGTGTCTGACGCTGGCCGCGCCTGCCGGCGCGCAGGTCCGCATCGGCGAACTCAACAGCTACAAGGCCCAGCCCGCCTTCCTGGAGCCCTACCGCAAGGGCTGGGAGCTGGCCCTCGAGGAGATCAACGCCGGCGGCGGCCTGCTCGGCCAGAAGGTGGAGGTGATCTCGCGCGATGACAACGCCAACCCGGGCGACGCGGTGCGGGTGGCCGAGGAGCTGGTCTCGCGCGAGCGGGTGTCGGTGGTCTTCGGCACCTTTCTGTCCAATGTCGGGCTGGCGGTGACCGACTTCGCCCGCCAGCGCAAGGTGCTGTTCCTGGCGGCCGAGCCGCTCACCGACAAGATCACCTGGCAGAACGGCAACCGCTACACCTTCCGACTGCGCCCCTCCACCTACATGCAGGCGGCCATGCTGGTGCCCGAGGCCGCGAAGCTGAAGAAGAAGCGCTGGGCGATCGTCTATCCCAACTACGAGTACGGCCAGTCGGCGGCAGCCACCTTCAAGGAACTGCTCAAGGCGGCGCAGCCCGATGTCGAGTTCGTGGCCGAGCAGGCGCCCGCGCTTGGCCGCATCGATGCCGGGGTGGTGGCGCAGGCGCTGATCGACGCCCGCCCCGATGCGATCTTCAATGTCACCTTCGGCGCCGACCTGGCCAAGTTCGTGCGCGAGGGCAGCACCCGCGGCCTGTTCAAGGACCGCCCGGTGGTCTCGCTGCTCTCGGGCGAGCCCGAGTACCTCGACCCCCTGCGTGACGAGGCCCCGGAGGGCTGGATCGTCACGGGCTACCCCTGGTACAGCATCCGTTCGGCCGAGCATGACCGCTTCCTCACCGCCTACCAGCGACGCTGGAAGGAGTACCCGCGTCTGGGCTCGGTGGTGGGTTATGCGTCGATGATGTCGCTGGCCCAGGCCATCCGCAAGGCGAAGTCCACCGACACCGAGAAGCTCGTCGAGGCCATGCGCGGGCTGCAGCTCGAGAGCCCCTTCGGCCGCATCACCTGGCGCGCCCTCGACCACCAGGCCACCATGGGCGCCTATGTGGGCGTCACCACGGTCAATCTGGGCCGTGGCGTGATGAAGGACTTTCGCTACATCGACGGCGCAGCGGTCCAGCCCTCCGACGCCGCGGTGCGCAAGCTGCGTCCGGCCGACGCGATGCAGTGAGCGCGCAGACCCTCATCGTCCAGCTCCTCAACGGACTGGCCGGGGCCTCCACGCTCTTCCTGGTGGCGGTGGGGCTGTCGCTGATCTTCGGCGTCAGCCGCATCGTCAACTTCGCCCACGGCTCCCTGGCCATGGTGGGCATCTACCTCGCCTGGTCGTTCATCGACCGCCTGGGTGCGGGCAGCGTGCTCGGTTTCTGGGGTGGCATCGTGGCGGCAGCGCTGCTCACGGCCGCGATCGGCGCGCTGATCGAGCTCACGGTGCTGCGACGGATCTACGCCGCGCCGGAGCTCTTCCAGCTGCTGGCCACCTTCGCGGTGGCGCTGGTGGTGCGCGATGCCGTGCTCTGGCTGTGGGGCCCCGAAGACCTGCTCGGCCCGCGCGCGCCGGGCCTCAAGGGGGCGGTCGAGGTGCTGGGCGCACGCCTGCCCAGCTACGACCTGCTGCTGGTGGTGATCGGTCCGCTGGTGCTTGCCGCCCTGTGGCTGCTGCTGCGCTTCACGCGTTTCGGCGTGCTGGTGCGCGCCGCCACCCAGGACCGCGAGATGGTCGCCGCGCTGGGCGTGAACCAGGCCTGGCTCTTCACCGGGGTGTTCGCGCTCGGCTCGCTGCTCGCCGGGCTGGGCGGCGCGCTGCAGATCCCGCGTGAGCCGGCCAATCTCGGCATGGACCTGATCACCATCGGCGAGGCCTTCGTGGTGGTGGTGGTGGGCGGCATGGGCAGCATCCCCGGCGCCTATCTGGCGGCGCTGCTGATCGCCGAGACCAAGGCCCTTTGCTACGCACTGGGCACCGTGAGCGTGGGCGAGTTCAGCGTGTCCTTCTCGCGGCTGACGCTGGTGGCCGAGTTCCTGGTGATGGCGCTGGTGCTGGTGCTGCGGCCCTGGGGCCTGCTCGGTCGCCCGGCCGGCGCGGTGCGCGCGGGCGCGGCCCAGCTCGAGGCGCCGCTGCGGCCGGCCGGCCCCGGCGAGCGCCGCGCCTGGTGGGGGCTGCTCGCGCTGCTCGCCGCATTGCCGCTGGCCGCGCAGGCCTGGCCCTACCTGCCGGTGCTGGGCATCGACATCCTGATCGCGGTGCTGTTCGCGGCCAGCCTGCATTTCCTGATGGGGCCGGGCGGCATGCACTCCTTCGGCCATGCCGCGTACTTCGGGTTGGGCGCCTATGGCGCGGCGCTCGGCGTGAAGGCGCTGGCCCTGCCCATGGAGCTTGCGCTGCTGGCCGCGCCGCTGCTCGCGCTGGCCGGGGCGATGCTCTTCGGCTGGTTCGCGGTCCGCCTCTCGGGCGTGTACCTGGCCATGCTCACGCTTGCCTTCGCGCAGATCGTCTGGGCGCTGGTGTTCCAGTGGGACGCGGTCACCGGCGGCAGCAACGGCCTGGTGGGCATCTGGCCCTCGGCCTGGCTGTCCTCGCGCGAGGCCTGGTACTGGCTCACCCTGGCGGTGGTAGCCGCCGGCGTGGTGCTGCTGCGCCGGATGCTGCACTCGCCCTTCGGCTTCGCGCTGCGGGCGGCGCGCGACTCGCCGTTGCGCGCTGAGGCCACCGGGATCGATGTGGCCGCGATCCAGTGGCGGGCCTTCGCGGTGTCGGGCCTGTTCGGCGGCGTGGCGGGCGCACTCTTCGCCTTCGCCAAGGGGTCGATCTCGCCCGAGACCATCGCGGTCGGCCGCTCGATCGACGGGCTGGTGATGGTGCTGCTGGGCGGCGTGCAGACCCTGGCCGGCCCGGTGGTGGGCGCGGCGGCCTTCACCTGGCTGCAGGACACCATCATCCGGTCCACCGACTACTGGCGGGCGGTGCTGGGCGTGGCCATCCTCGCGCTGGTGCTGGCCTTTCCGCAGGGCATCGCCGGGGCGCTGGGCCCGCGCCTGCAGGCGCTGCTCGCGCGCCCCGGCGCAAGCCGGCCATGAGCGCCGCGCCGCTGCTGCAGGTGCAGTCGCTGCGCAAGGCCTTCGGGGGCGTGCAGGCGGTCGACGGCGTGTCCTTCGAGCTGGCCGCGGGCGAGCTGCTCGCGCTGATCGGCCCCAACGGCGCGGGCAAGTCCACCTGCTTCAACTGCATCAACGGCCAGCTGCAGGCCGACGGGGGCCGGGTGCTGCTCGCCGGTCAGGATCTTGCCGGGCTCGGCCCGCGTCAGATCTGGCGCCGGGGCGTGGGCCGCACCTTCCAGATCGCGGCCACCTGGACCTCCATGACCGTCCTCGAGAACCTGCAGCTCGCGCTGCTCTCGCATGAGGGCGCGCTGCACCGCTGGTGGGGGCGCGCCGCCGAGCGTCATCGCGAGCCTGCCCTCGAGCTGCTGCGCGCGGTCGGCCTGGAGGCGATGGCGCAGGCGCCCTGCGGCGCGCTCGCCTATGGCGACATCAAGCGGGTGGAGCTTGCGATCGCGCTGGCCAATGCGCCGCGCCTGCTGCTGATGGACGAGCCCACCGCGGGCATGGCCCCGCGCGAGCGCCACGCGCTGGTGGCGCTGGTGCGCCAGCTGGTGCGCGAGCGCGGCATCGGGGTGCTGTTCACCGAGCACAGCATGGATGTGGTGTTCGCGCACGCCGATCGCCTGATCGTGCTGGCGCGCGGCCAGCTCATCGCGCAGGGCCCGCCCCAGGCCATCCGCGACGATGCCCGGGTGCGCGAGGTCTACCTGGGCAGCAGTCTGGCCAAGAGCGGCGTGGCCGCGCCCGGGGTGACCTCATGAGCGGTGGACCGGCTGGCACGCTGGCCGTTGGCGCCGAGCCGCTGCTGTCGGTCAGTCGGCTCGATGGCTGGTATGGCCGCGCGCAGATCCTGCGCGAGGTCTCGCTCTCGGTGGGCGCCGGCGAGGTGGTGGCGCTGATGGGCCGTAACGGCGCGGGCAAGTCCACCACCCTGAAGGCGGTGGCCGGGCTGCTCGAACGGCGGGCGGGGCAGGTGCGCTTCGCCGGTCAGGACATCTCGGGCTGGGCACCGCACCGCATCGCGCGCGCCGGGCTGGGCTGGGTGCCCGAAGACCGGCGCATCTTCACCGACCTGACCGTGCTCGAGAACCTCGAGGTCGGACGCCAGCCGCCCCGGCCCGGCGCGCCCACCTGGACCGTGGCCAGTCTGTTCGCGCTTTTTCCCAACCTGGCGGCGATGCCGCAGCGGCCGGGCGGGCGCATGAGCGGCGGCGAGCAGCAGATGCTCACCGTGGCCCGCACCCTCATGGGCAACCCGCGGCTGGTGCTGCTCGATGAGCCCTCCGAGGGCGTGGCGCCGGTGATCGTCGAGCAGATGGCCCGCTCGATCAACGCCATGAAGCGCGAGGGCCTGTCGGTGCTGCTCTCGGAGCAGAACCTGCACTTTGCCGGCCTGGTCTGCGATCGCGCCTATGTGCTCGAGAAGGGGCAGATCCGCTTCTCGGGCAGCATGGCCGAACTGGCCGCCGACGAGACGGTGCGCCGCGAGCATCTCGGCCTGTAGCCGCCGGCCGGTGATAGTGTCGGCGCTCCGTCCAACACCCCGGAGCGCGCCATGATCGATGAAGTCCCGCTGATCCAGACCGATGCCTTCGAGCGACCCGACCCGGCCTGGGTGGAGCAGCTGCGTGGCACGCCCACCGGTTTTCTCACCGATGCCATGGGCGGCGACGGCGCGCTCGACTGCCGGCTCGCCCCGGCCATCGCCGAGCAGTACGCCTTCTGCGGCGTGGCGCTCACCTGTCATGCCGGCCCGGCCGACAATCTGGCGCTGATCCACGCCCTGCAGTCGATCCAGCCGGGCGATGTGATCATGGCCGCGGCCGACGGCTTCACCGGCTGCGCGATCACCGGCGACCTGGTCCTGGGCATGGCCCGCAACCGCGGCGCGGTGGGCTTCGTCACCGATGGCTGCGTGCGCGACCGCGTCGGCCTGCAGCGGGTGGGTCTGCCCGCCTGGGCCATGGGCGTCACGCCCAACTCGCCGCACCGCAATGGTCCGGGCACGGTGGGCCGGCCGGTGATGCTGGCCGGCCGGCGGGTGTGCAGCGGCGATGTGGTGGTGGCCGACCTGGACGGGGTGGTGGTGATCCCGCGCGAGCGGATCGCCGCCGTGCTCGCCCGCCTGCCCGCCATCCGCGAGGCCGAGGCCAAAGCCGACGAGGCGGTGCGTCAGGGCGCGATCAGCCCGGGCTTTCTCGGGGGCTGAGTTCGTCCTCGCCCTGGGTGGAGGCGCGCAGCTCCGGCACGGTGGCGGCGCGCCGCTCCAGCCAGAAGCCGCCGCGGGTCTTCATCACCCGATAGCCGATGTCGTCGCCGAGCTTGATCGCGGCGTCGACCGGCCAGTTGGGGTTGTGGATGAGCTCGCGCGCCAGCGCCACCAGGTCGCAGGCGCCCTCGCGCAGGATGCGTTCGGCATGGCTGGCGTGCACGATCAGGCCGACCGCCGAGGTGGGCACGCCGGTCTCGCGGCGGATGGCCGCAGCCAGGTCCACCTGGTAGCCGTAGGAGGCGCTCTGCCCGGCGGGCAGCGGCGAGCCGGCGATGCCGCCGGCCGAGCAGTCGATCAGGTCAACGCCCAGCCGGTGCATCTCGCGCACCAGGGCGACGCTGTCAGCCAGGGTCCAGCCGCCGGCGGCGCCATCGATCACCGACAGCCGCACGAAGATCGGCTTGCCCGCCGGCCAAACCGCCCGCACCCCGGCCACGATCTCGAGCACGAAGCGCATGCGGTTGGCGAGGCTGCCGCCCCAGGCGTCGCCACGCTGGTTGGCCAGGGGCGACAGGAAGCTGTGCAGCAGGTAGCCGTGCGCAGCGTGCAGGTCGAGCACCTGGTAGCCCGCGGCATCGGCTCGGCGCGCGGCCGCGACGAAGGCGTCGATCACGGCGTGGATGTCGGCCTCGCTCATCGCCCGTGGTGCCGCGGCGCTCTCGCCCGGCAGGGTGATGGCGCTCGGGGCGATCACATCCCAGTCGTCCCAGTCGGCGATCTCGGGGGTGCGCAGCAGCGGGCCGCGGCCCTGGTCGGGCGGCTTCTGGCGGGCCTTGCGGCCGGCATGCATCAGCTGGATGCCGGGCACCGCGCCGCAGTCTTGCATGATGTCGACGAGGCGTCGCAGGTGCGGCACCGCCGCGTCATCCCAGATGCCGATGTCGCCGACCGTGCCGCACCCGCGCCGTTCCACCGTGGTGCCTTCCTGGAAGACCAGACCCGACCCGCCATCGGCCAGCCGCCCGAGGTTCATGAGGTGCCAGTCGGTGGGCCGCCAGTGGCGGCCGGCGTACTGCCACATGGGCGCGGCCATCACGCGGTTGCGCAGCGTCACATCGCGCAGCTGCCAGGGCGAGAAGAGCAGGGTCTGGGTCATGGAAGCCGGGCTTTCAGGCGCGCGGGGCGGGTGAGGGATTGCGGGGCACCTGGGTGGCCAGCCCGAGCGCCTGCTCGAGCAGCGCCGCGGCGGCCAGCACCCGGGCATCGGCGTGCGGCGGGCCGATCAGCTGCAGACCCACCGGCAGACCGCCGGCCGTGAAACCGCAGGGAATGGACAGCGCCGGACAGCCGGTGAGGCTGAGCACGAAGGTGAGGAACATCCAGTCGATGTAGCTGGTGAGCTCCTGATCGCCGATGCGGGTGGGATAGGCCTGCTCGACCGGGAAGGGCGGCACCGCCACCACCGGGCAGGCGAGCAGGTCGTGGGTCTGGAAGAAGGCGGCCACGCGATGGAAGAGCGCGGTGCGCTCGCGCTCGGCGCGCAGCACCTCGTCGATGCCCAGGTTCAGCCCCTTCTCGATGTTCCAGATGATCGAGGGATGGATGCGGGCCCGCTCGCGCGCCAGCAGCTCGCCGCGCAGCGCACCGAACATCAGCGCCCGCTGCGTCTGGAAGGTGTCGATGCCGTGACGGAAGTCGGGGCAGGCATCGTCCACCTGCGTGCCCATCGCGGCAAAGCGCTGCGCGCCGGCGCGGCAGATCGCGGCCACTTCCGGATCGACCCGGGACAGGCCGAGATCGGGCGTGAAGCCGATGCGCCGCGGCGGCCGGGCCTCGCGCACGGCCTGCACGAAGGGCTGCGCGGGCGCGGGCATCGACCAGGGGTCTTCGGGGTGCTGCACCGAGAGCGCGTCGAGCATCAGGGCGAGGTCGGGCACATTGCGCGCCATCGGGCCCTCGACCCAGAGCGAGTCGAAGGCGGCCAGCCCGGCGCCGCGCGGTACCCGGCCCACCGAGGGCCGCAGGCCGACGATGCCGCAGTAGCTCGCCGGGATGCGCAGGCTGCCGCCGAGGTCGCTGCCCATGGCCATCCACAGGGTGCCGCTGGCCAGGCCCGCGGCCGCGCCGCCCGAGGAACCGCCCGCGGTCATGGCCAGGTTCCAGGGATTGCGCGTGGCGCCGAACACCGGGTTGAAGGTGTTGGACCCGGCGAACTCCGGCACATTGGTCTTGGCGAAGAAGATGCCGCCGCTGGCGCGCAGGGTGGCCACCGTGTGGTCATCGTGGGGTGCGATCGATTGCGCGAAGATCGGCGAGCCGAAGGTGGTGGGCTGGCCCCCGACATCGTTGTAGTCCTTGGCGGCCACCGGCAGACCGGCGAGCCAGCCCGGGCCGGGGTCGGCGGGCGGCGGCGCGGCCATCATCCGGCGGGCGTCTTCGGGGGCGATGTCGAGGAAGCGGATCGGCAGCGCGTTGACGGCGCCGTCAACGGCCTCGATGCGCGCGGCCACCGCGTCGAGCAGCTCGAGCGGCGAGAGTTCGCGGCGGCGCAGCCGGTGCACCGCCTCGGTGGCGGTGAGGCGGATCAGTTCGTCATGGCTGGACATCGGACTCTCCCTGGGGTGGGCTGCCGGCTTCCTCGACGAGGTTGCGCGGCAGCTGCTTGCTGGGTTTCACGCCGAGCTCGCGCAGCATCTCGGCCTGACGGATCACATTGCCGCGGCCTTCGCCGAGCTTCTTCTTCGCGTCGCTCCAGGCCTGGCGGGCATGGTCGAGGCGGGTGCCGACCGCTTCCAGATCGGTGACGAAGCCGGTGAGCCGGTCGTACAGCTCGGCGCCGCGCCGCGCGATCTCCTGCGCGTTGCGGCTCTGCGCCTCCTGGCGCCAGAGATGGGCCACGGTGCGCACCACGAACAGCAGGGTGGACGGGCTGACCAGCAGCACATTGCGCTCCCAGGCGTCCATGAAGAGCTGCTGGTCGTGGGTGACCGCGGCCATGAAGGCCGGCTCGATGGGCACGAACATCAGCACGAAGTCGAGCTGGCCATAGAGCGCGTGGTAGCGCTTCTCGGAGAGCCCGCGCAGGTGGGCCCGCACCGAGCCGAGGTGCTCGCGCAGCGCGGCCTCGCGCGCGCCCTCGTCCTCGGCGCCGGCCAGCCGCTCGTAGGCCACCAGGCTCACCTTGGCGTCGATGACCAGGCGACGCGACTCGGGCAGGTGGATCACCACATCGGGCTGCTGGCGCTCGCCGTCCTCGTTGCGCTGGGCATCCTGCACCACATACTCGTGGCCCTTGCGCAGGCCCGAGGCCTCGAGCACCCGTTCGAGGATCAGCTCGCCCCAGTTGCCCTGGCTCTTGGCCGAGCCGCGCAGCGCGGCGGTGAGGTTGCGCGCGTCATCGCTCAGGGTGCGGTTCAGCTGCAGCAGGCCTTCCACCTGCTGGCGCAGCGCCGAGCGCTCCTTGCTCTCGTCGACATAGACCTCCTCGACCTTCTTCTGGAAGTCGCTCAGGCGCTGGCGCAGCGGGTCGAGCAGGCTGCCGAGCGCGGCCTGGCTCTGGGCCTGCAGGCGGCTGGTGCTGGTTTCCAGGGCCTCGGCGGCCAGCAGCCGAAAACGCTCGCTCAGCGCCTCCTGGGTCTGGGTGAGCAGGGCGAGTTTCTCGGTGGCGCGGGCCTGCTCGGACTCGAGCCGGGTCTTCGCGGCCTCGAGCTGGCCGAGCAGCTCGGTGCGTTCGACGCGCAGCTGCGCGAGCGTGTCGTCGCGCTCCCTCAGCCGCTGCTCCAGTTCGGGCACGCGGCGAGCGCGCTCGTCCAAACGGGCGCTGTCATCGCGGCTGGTGTCGAGCTGGTTGCGGGTGATCTCCCAGGCGGCGCGGGCCTGGGCGAGTTCATGCTGGCGCAGCTCAGCAAGGCCTTCGGCCTGCTCGGCACGCTGCTGGGCCGCGGCGGCGGCGGCTTGCAGATCGCCCTGCACCCGGGCCGCCGAGGTTTGCCACTGCGCCTGCGCGGTGGCCACCGCAGCCTGCTGCTCGGCCAGGGCGGTGGCCACCAGCGCCTCGCGGTCGGCCTGATGGCGCCCCCGCAGCAGCAGCCAGGCAAGCAGCGCGCCGATCGGCAGGCCGACCAGCAGGCCGGGCAGGGATGCGATGGGATCCATCAGGGGCTCAGGGCGGCGAGGGCACCGGATTGTTTCACAGCGCGTCCAGCGCGGCTTCGAGCCGCGTCAGGTCGGCCTCGTCGTTGTAGCCCTGCACCGAGACCCGCACGAAGCTGCGGCCGTCGTGGCGCGTCACCGGCACCTCGATGCGATGCTCATCAAACAGGCGGGCCCGCAGCGCCTCGGCGTCATCGTGCGGGACGGCCAACGGCACCATCTGGGCGAAGTCGGCATCGGCGGCGATCGGTGGCAGGCCGGTGCGCTGCGCGACGCGATGCATGAGGGCCACGGCCATGGCATGGCAGCGTGCCTGCACCGACGGCCAGTCGTGCTGGCGCTGGAAGTCGATGGCGGCGGGCACGGCGAGCCAGGCGGCGATGTCGCGCGTGCCCTGCCATTGCAGTCGCCGCTCCAGCAGCGTGCTGCCGGTATAGGCATCGAAGCCGGTGTGGCCGCCCGTGCCGGCGACATAGCCCCAGCTGGTCACCGTGGCATGCAGGTGGGGATGGTGCTCGGGGCGGGCGTGCAGGAAGGCCGAGCCCTTGGGCGCGCACAGCCACTTGTGGGCGTTGCCGGTGTAGAAGTCGGCGCCGAGCGCGTCGATGCTCAGCGGCAGTTGCCCGGGCGCATGGGCGCCATCGATCAGGGTGAGCACGCCGCGTTCGCGCGCCTGCGCACACAGCGCCTGCACCGGGAAGACGAGCGCGGTGGTGGAGGCGAGGTGGCTGGCGAAGATGAGGCGCGTGCGCGGGCCCACGCACGCCATCAGGCGAGGCACGAAGGCCTCGCGCTCGAAGGGCAGGGGAATGTCCACCAGGGTGAGCCTCGCCCCTGCCCGGTCGCACTCCCGTTGCCAGGTGGCCAGGCAGGCGCCGTACTCGTGGTTGGTGGCCAGGACTTCGTCGCCGGGGGCCAACGCCAGCGAGCGCGCGACCACATTGACCCCGGTGGTGGCATTGGGCACGAAGATCAGGTGGGCGGCCTGCGCGCCGACGTGGCTGGCGAGCGCGGCCCGGGCCTGGGCCAGCAGGCCGGCGGAGCGACGGCCCAGGAAGTCCACCGGATTGCGCTCCATCTCCCGCTGCCAGTGCTGCAGCGCCTCGAACACCGGGCGCGGGCAGGCGCCGAAGGAGCCGTGGTTCAGGAAGGTGATGCCGGGGTCGAGCAGGAAGTGTGAGCGCATGGCTCGCGTGGGAGCAGAGCGTTCAGCCGGTGATCACGGCCGACAGGCTCTCTGCACCGAGCAGGCGATCGGCCCACCGCTGAAGCTCGGCCGGGGTGGCCGCCTCGATCTGCTGGTCGATCGTCAATGGCAGCGGGCCGAAGCGAGCCACGAGCAGTCGCCGCAGCAGGTCGGCTTCGCCCTCGAGACGCCCCTGCGCCCGCCCCTCCGCGTGCCCCTCCGCGCGCCCGAGTTCTCGCTCCTCCCGACGCGCGGTACGCTCGTCGCTGAGCGCGCGGGCGCGGATGAAGGCGCGCTGGCGTGTCTGCTCGTCGGCGCTGATTTCCTGCAGCCGGTTCAGCGCCTGCCGGACCGCGGGTTCGTTGAGTTCGGCCATGCGTGCCTCGTCTTGCCAGTGGGTGAAGAAGTCGATCCAGGCGCTCAATGGGCGATCCAGTGCGTACGGGCCCGGTCCGGGCGGCAGCCGCCGTGCCTTGGGCAGTTCCACCCGATGGAGCTCGAGCTCGTCGCCCAGCCGGACACCGGGCTTGCGCTGATCGCGCAGCTCGAAGCACCAGGTGGCCTGGTGGGCAAGCGCCTCGCCATCGTACAGGGTGGGTGGGCCAATCCGTCCGGGAGCCCAGGACTTGCGGGCAGCGCTTTCCGCTGAATGCCCCGTCTGATCTGCCCCAGGCGCCGGCAGCGCCGATCGGCGCCGCATGGCACCATCTCGGCTTTCGAGGCGCCCAGGAGCCGTTGTCATGACCTTGCCGACCCTTGAGCAGTACACCGAGCAGGCCGCCCGCCTGGGCTACGAGACCGTGCTGGTGCGCGAATGGGCGCCGGGCTTCCAGACCCAGCCTCACGAGCATCCCTTCGACGCCCGCGGTCTGGTGGTGGCCGGCGAGTTCTGGCTGACCCTGGGCCAGGACACCCGCCGGCTGCTGCCCGGCGACATCTTCGAAGTGCCCCGAGGCACGACCCACACCGAGCGTTACGGCGAACAGGGCTGCACCTTCTGGGCGGCGCGCCGCGGCTGAGCGCGCACCGAGCGGGGCCGGCGTTCTCGGCCCACGCCGCCGGCTGATCGCAGTCCGAACGTGGGGCCTCGCGGCGCCAGGCTCATCCCCTGAGACCGACTGCGGGCATCCTGCGGCGTCTTGACACCGACCGCGCCCATGGATCGCACCGAACGCTTCTATCGGATAGACCGCCTCCTGAAGGATCGCGGCTGCATCCCGCTGACCGGCCTGATGACCGAGCTGGGTGTGTCTCGCGCCACGCTGCTTCGTGACATCGCCTATCTCCGGGACCGTCTTCGCGCGCCGATCGTCTTCGACCGTGAGCGCGGCGGTTATCGCCTCGATGCCGTTGGCGCTCCGGACTATGCGCTGCCCAGCCTCTGGTTCAACCCCAGCGAGATCCATGCGCTGCTGGCCATGCAGCAACTGCTGCGCAGTATCGAACCCGGACTGCTCGCCCGCCATGTCGAGCCGCTGGAGCGCCGGCTGCACGCGCTGCTGGGCAAGGGCGGCTGGCAGCCGGGAGTCACCATGGACCGCGTTCGTCTGGTGCCCGTGGCCCGCCGGCTGCAGCGCCTGGCCTTTTTCGAAGTGGCGGCCAGCACCACGCTGGCGCGGCGTCGGCTGAGGGTTATCCACCACAACCGCAACACCGACCAGACCAGCATCCGCGAACTCTCGCCGCAGCGGCTGGTGTACTACCGCGACAACTGGTACCTCGATGCCTGGTGTCACCTCAGGCAGGACCTGCGCAGCTTCGCGGTTGACGCCTTGCAGGCGGCAGTCGCTCTGCCCGATGCCGCACTGGAAGTGCCGGCCGGGCAACTCGCCGAGCGATTCGATGCCGGCTACGGCATCTTCTCGCACCCGAGCGCCAGCCTGCGCTGGGCGCGGCTGCGCTTTTCTGCCTGGCGCTCCCGCTGGGTGCAGGCCGAAACCTGGCATCCGCAGCAACGGACCCGCCTGCTCGAGTCGGGCGAACTGGAGCTCGAGGTGCCCTATCACGATCCGCGTGAGCTCATCGGCGAAGTGCTGCGCCAGGGGCGCGACTGCGAGGTGCTCGGCCCGCCCGAGCTGCGCGACAGGGTTCGCGCGGAGGCGGCCGCGCTGGTTGCGGTCTACGAGGGAGCGCGCACCGCTGCGTCGCCGCGCGTCTGACCCCCGACCGGTTCCGGGGCAGGCAATCGGCCGGCGGGGTGTCTGCCCTGCTGCGTCCGGCATGCCTTCCGATCCGGTGCCCCTGCTCAGTACGGATCGATCGGTGCGTCGCCGTCTGCTCGCACGCCAAGGCGCGCGGCCGCGCTGTGGCGGCCCTTGCGCACCGGCACGCAGGCGGTGGCCGCTGCCAGCCCGAAGACCGGCATGTTGCCGTAGACGGTCTCGATCGCGTCGGCCGGCACGCGGTAGGTCTCATGGAAGATGCCCACCGAGCCGTTGTTGCGGATGCGGCGATTGAAGTCGCGCCAGGCACCGAGGTGGCTGCGCTGCGGATCGCGCGCGAAGCGCTCGAGCTCCTCGAACGAGCGCCAGTACTGCACCAGCATGACCACCCGCCCGGAGATGAAGGTCCGGGGTTGGGCGAGCATGCCCAGCGAGGGATCGCGGCAGAGCTCGACGATCATCTTCGGCATGACTGCGAACACCGGGATCCAGCGCCAGAACTGCAGCAGCCGGTTGATGCGCATGCCGATGATGAAGACCACCACTTCCTTGCGATCGCCGAGGTCGGCCGTGAAGCGGCCGGGGTTGACCTGCGCCATGGTGGCTCCTGTGGGGGGGGCGGGCGGCCCGGCGCAAGCGCCGGGCGCTGACGCGAGAAGCCTATCCCGATTCTCCCGCCGGCAGGGTCGGTCTCACCTGGCGAGCGCCGCATCACGCAGAATCCGGACATGGAGATCGATGGTCGTCCCTTGCCCCCCGGTGTGCTGGCCCAGTGGAAGGCCATGCTCGCTCGCGTGCCGGGCCCGCAGCTTCAGGTGCTGGCGCTCGCGCGGCCTCAGGCCCGCCGTGGCTTCCGACCGGGCCGGGTGGCGCCGGTGGCGCTGCTGCCCGGTCTGCAGCGCGAGCTGTCCCATGCCGCCGACCTGCCCGCCGACCTGCGCGAGGCCTTGCACGCAGCCGGTCTGGCCGGGGAACTGCTGTGGGTGTTCTCCGAGGCCGCGTTGCGGCGCATCCTGCCGCATCTGGTGGCGCTCCACGGCATCGAGCCCCTGGTCGCCAGCCTGCTGCTCGATGAGCGAGAAGCGGTGCGGGCCCTGGCCTTTGGCCTGCTCGATGCGCCTGCGGACGGTACCGACGAACCGGCGCCGGACCATGCGATCCGGGCCCGCTCGGCGCTGGGCGAGGCGCTCGCGCCTTTTCTGCGGCACACCGGAACCTGGCAGCAGGCCGCCGGCCGCGAGGCGGGCGTGCCCGCGGCGGCGTGTGCGTCGGTGGATGCGCCCGTGGCGCCCCTGGCGGTTGTGGCGGGCCGATCGCGCGGTGTGCGAACGGCCGCCGACCGGGAGCAGGTCATGGCCTTGCGGCAGGCCCGTCAGCGCATCCGACAGCTGGAGCGGGAGCGCGACGAGACGGGTGCCGAGCGCGACCGGCTGCGGCCGGCCCTGGAGACCCTGGCTGTCGAGCGCGATCGCCTGCGCGCCGATCTGAACGCGACCGAGGCGCGGCTCGCCAATCGGGAAGCCGCCTTTGCGGCCGAGGTGGCGCGTGAGACCCTGTCCCGGCTCGATGGCCGCCTGCTGCGCTGGCTGGTACCGGCACAGGCCCTGGCCGATGAGGCCGCCGCCCTTGCGGGGGGCGATGATCTGCTCGCCCAGGCGCAGGCCCTGCTCGCCGAGCAGGCGCGCATCGACCGCCGCCATGGCCTGCGTACCGAACTGCGAGAAGCGCTTGCCCGCTGCGAGCAGGCCATGGCCGACATTCACCAGGCTCAGGCGGAGAGCCTGAGCCCGCTGCCAGCCCTCGGGCCGCTGCGCGATCGGCTTGCCGCGCGCGCGGCCCAGCTGCAGCATCTGCTCGATCGGTACGCCCCCTTGCCGCCTGCCAACCCGCTGCTGCAGCGCCTGGCGCAGCGACTCGCCCAGGCGCCTGACCTCGACGCGCTGGCTGCGTTGCGTCGCTCGCTCGCGGCCATGGGCGGTCTCGGTCTTCTCACGCCGGCCGAGCGCCAGCAGGCCCACGAGATGCTCCGTCAGGCTGGCAGCACCGCGTACGCGCGCGCCGGTCTGAGTGAAGGCTGGTCGCGCGCCCGCCAGCGCCTGACAGGACTGCCGTCGCTGGCGCTGCAGGCAGCGATCGATCAGGGCGCCGACTGCAGCCTGGTGGTCGATGGCCACAACGTGCTGCACGGCCTGCCGGCCTGGTTCGGTCCGCACCACGAGCAGGGCCAGCCCGGCGCACGCGCGCGCCGGGTGCTCGAGGAGCGTCTGGCCGAACTGGCACTGGCGGCGCCCTCGCTTCGCATCCACCTCTGGTTCGACGGCGTCGAGATGAACGACCACACCCGGCTGGCCAACCTGCGGGTGCACTTTTCGGGGGGCAGCGGCATGAATCGCGCCGATGAACGCATCGTGGCCTACCTGCGCCACCTGCAGGCGGCCGAACCCGATGCCCCGCGGGCAGTGGTCAGCGCCGATGGGGATATCCAGCTGGCGGCCGGGCAGACCGGCACGATGGCGATCCCGCCCGAGGAGTTCGAGGCCTGGCTGGCCGACGGTTGAACGGCATCCGAGCCGCAGCGCCGTGAACCGGGCCTGTGTTGACATCACGAGGCCCGGCCGTGAGGATCGGCCCATGCATCCCACCCAGGAGTTCGACGCCGGCCTCGCGCCCGCCGCCCGCAGCCTCGTCGAGCGCGCCATCGCCTTCGCCGGCAGCGTGGTTGCCCCTCAGTCACGCCAATGGGAAGACCTGCGCCGTTTCCCGCGCGAGGCCATCCAGGCAGCCTGCGGGCAGGGGCTGGCGGCGGTCGAGGTGCCCGTCGCCCACGGCGGGCTCGGTCTGCCCTTCGGCGCCAAGCTGCGCATGGTCGAGGAGATCGGTCGGCACGACTTCGGCTTCGCGTTCTCGCTGGTCAATCAGCACAACACCGCCTCGCGCATCGCCGACCACGGCTCGGCGCAGGCGGTGGCCCGTTTCGTGCCGGCCCTGCTGGCCGGCGAGCTCATCGGCTGCACCGGCATGACCGAGCCCGGGGGTGGCAGCGACTTCGCCGCCTCGGCCACCACGGCGCGACGCGCCCCCGGCGGCTGGGTGCTCGAGGGCGCCAAGCGCTGGATCGTCAACGCCGCGCAGGCCGATGTCCTTCTCACCTTTGCGCAGACCGAGCCCGGCAGCCGCGACCGAGGCATCGCCTGCTTCATCGTGTCGGCCGACCAGCCGGGTTTCCTGCGCGAGCCGCCGCTCGCGGTGGCCGGCATCCATGCCAGCGGCACCGGCGGCTATCGGCTGCAGGACTGCTTCGTGCCCGATGCCCTGATGCTGTATCCGCCTGGCCAGGCCTTCAAGGCCGCAATGTCCTCGATCAACAAGGCGCGCGCGCACATCCCGGCGATGTGCGCCGGGATGATCGACACCGCCCTGATGCTCGCGCTGGCTCGCGGCGCCCAACGCGAGGCCTTCGGCCAGCCGCTGCTCGGTCATCAGGGCCTTCGCTGGTCGCTGGCCGATGTGGCCACCACGCTCGAGGCCTTGCGCCTGCTCACCTACCGGGCGGCCAGCCTGATCGACCGCGGGCTCGACGCGCAGCAGGCCGCCGCCATGGCCAAGAAGTTCGCCGGCGAGCAGACCCTGCCGGCGATCGCCGCCTGCATTCAGGCCATGGGCGCCGAAGGCCTGCTCGACGAGCACGGCCTGGGCCGGCACCTGGCCGCAGCCAAGGTGATGGGCTTCACCGACGGCACCACCGAGATCATGAACGAGCGCATCGGCCGGCTCCTGCAGGAGCGCGTGCGCCGCTCGCCCGGCGCACCGGCCTGAACCGGTCGGGCCCAGGCGCCCGCCGCGCCGGCGCGCACTTCCCGAAACCGGGCGCGACCCGCGCGCCGCCGCGAGAGCGGTGCGCGACATACCATCGGGCGATGTCTTCGTCGGCCCCCAGGCCCGAGGCAGCCCCGGCCGCTGCTTCCGTGCCGGCCGCGGCCGCCCGGCCGCCTGCCATCCCCGTTCCGCCGCCGCCGCTGCCTGCCGGGCAGCGTGCGATGGGCACGCTCGTGCTCTCGCTGGCCACCTTCATGAATGTGCTCGACGCCTCGATCGCCAATGTGTCGCTGCCGGCGATCGCGGGTGATCTCGGCGCGAGCGTCGACCAGGGCACGCGGCTGATCACCGGTTTCGGCATCGCCAATGCCATTGCGGTGCCGCTCACCGGCTGGCTGGCCGCGCGCTTCGGGCAGGTGCGGCTGTTCGTGGCGAGCGTGCTGCTGTTCACGCTGGCCTCCTGGCTGTGCGGCCTGGCCCCGTCGCTGGAATGGCTGATCGCCTTCCGGGTGCTGCAGGGGCTGGTGGCCGGGCCGATGATGCCGTTGTCGCAGACCCTGCTGCTCGGCACCCACCCCTCGGAGAACGCCGGCAGGGCACTGGCGATCTGGTCGATGACCGTGCTGCTCGCGCCGATCGTGGGGCCCTTGCTGGGCGGCTTCATCACCGACAACTTCCACTGGCCCTGGATCTTCTACATCAATGTGCCGATCGGCCTGTTCTGTGCCGCCATGACCTGGAGCATCTACCGCCACCGCGACCATCCGCCGCGGCGCCTGCCGGTCGATGTCGTCGGTCTGGTGCTGCTGGTGGTCTGGGTGAGCGCACTGCAGATCCTGCTCGACACCGGTCGCGAGGAGGACTGGTTCGCGTCCACCGAGATCCGCCTGCTGGCGGTCGTCTCGGTGGTGGGCTTCGTGTGCTTCGTGGTGTGGGAACTGCACGACCGTCATCCGATCGTCGACCTGAGGCTCTTTGCCAACCGCAACTTCACCTGCGGCGTGATCGCGCTGGCCGGCGGCTTCGCGCTGTTCTCGGGCAATGTGGTGCTGCTGCCGCTCTGGCTGCAGAAGGCCATGGGCTATACCGCCACCTGGGCGGGTCTGGTGCTGGCGCCGGTGGGCGTGATCGCCGTGCTGCTCTCGCCCTCTGCGGGCAAGGGCATCGACCGCGGACTGGCGCGCACCGTGGCGATCATCTCCTTCTTCGCCTTCGCGGCCTCGTTCTGGCTGCGCGCGCTGTTCACCACCCAGGCCGACTACGCCACGATCGTCATCCCGATGCTGCTGCAGGGCCTGGCGGGCTCGCTCTTCTTCATCGCGATGAGCGCCATCTCGCTGTCGGAGATTCCGCCGTCGCAGTTTCCGCTCGCCGCGGGGCTGAGCAACTTCGTGCGCATCTCGGCCGGTGCCTTCGGTACCTCGATCGCCGCCACCGCCTGGGACACCCGCACCCAGACCCATCGCGTGGATCTGGTGGAAGGTGCCAGCCGTGCCGGCTGGTCGCTGGAGCATCCGTTCTTCGATCCCCTTCGTGATGCCGGGATGTCGCTCGAGCAGACCCGGGGCCTGCTCGAGCGGGTGATCGAGCAGCAGGCGCTCACGCTGGGGGCCAACGACATCTTTCTGGTCTCGGCCTGCACCTACCTCGTGCTGATCCTGCCGGTGGCGCTTGCCCGGCCGGTACGCACCCGCAAGCGGCCATGATCGCCGCCCTCACGCCGTTTCGCACCCGCAGCTTCCGCTACCAGTGGCCGGCGGACCTCTGCACCGCCTGGGCCCTCGAGATGGAGACCCTCATCCTGGGCTGGTATGTCCTGGTGGAGACCCGCTCGGTGGTGCTGCTCACGGTGTTCGGCTCGCTGCAGTTCGTGGGCACGCTGGTGTCACCCCTGCTCGGGGTGCTCGGTGACCGGCTGGGTCTGCGCAATGTGCTGGCGGCCATGCGCCTGTCGTATGCACTGTTTGCCGCGGTGATCTTCACGCTGGCGTTGCTGGACCAGCTCACCCCCACCGCGGTGCTGGTCGTGGCGGCGTTCTGCGGGCTGATCCGGCCCACCGACATCGGCATGCGCAGCGCGCTGGTGGGTGCCACCGTGCCGCCGCGCGAACTGGTGGCGGCGATGGGCATCTCCCGGACCACCATGGACTCTGCCAAGGTGGGCGGCGCGCTGGCCGGGGCCGGCTTCATGGCCTCCTTCGGCATGGCCACCGCCTACGGTTTCATCATCGCGCTCTACGCGCTCGGGGTGGTGCTCACCCTGATGGTGGAGGGCGGTGGTCGGGGGGCGACGCGCGCCGAGCGGCCCTCGCCGTGGCGGGATCTGCGTGAGGGGCTCGTGTATGTCTGGCGCACGCCCCGGCTGCTGGCCGCCATGACGCTGGCGGCACTGGTGAACCTCACCGCATTCCCCTTCACCGGCGGGCTGATGCCCTACATCGCGCGCGATGTCTTCCATCTCGATCAGCAGGGCCTGGGCTGGATGGTGGCCAGCTTCGCCGCCGGCGCGCTGATCGGATCGGTGCTGATCAGCGTGTTCGGCCCGAAGGTGCGGGCTGGTCGCATGATGGTCGGCGCCTGCGTGGCCTGGTATCTGTGCCTGGTGGGCTTTGCCGTGGCCACCAGCCTGGGCCTGGCGCTGGCGCTGCTGGTGGCCGCGGGCATCGCGCAGAGCCTGAGCATGCTCTCGCTGGCCATCCTGCTGCTGCGCACCTCCGAGGATCGCTTCCGCGGCCGCATCATGGGCGTGCGCATGCTGGCCATCTACACGCTGCCGCTCGGGCTGCTGATCGCCGGCGCGATCATCCCGGTGATCGGCTATCTGGCCAGCGCGCTCGGCCTTCTCGTGGTGGGGCTGGCGCTGCTGGCCTGGCTGGCGCTGGCCTGGCGGGCCGATCTGCTCGACGGGCAGGCGCTGGCCAACCGGCGCTGAGCCGCTCACCTCGGCGGGCCGGGTCGTGCGCGCCCTCAGGCGCG
>NZ_CEXFHW010000038.1:0-25352 GCF_982640115.1 Quisquiliibacterium sp.
GCCCGCAGCCCACCGACATCGCAGGCATCGAGGCCGCGGGCGCGGCCTGGTACCCGCTGGCGATGGCGCGCGAACTCGATGACGCCATTCTCGAGATGCGCACCAACGAGCTCGACATCGGCACCTGGCTGATCCGCACCGAGGGCGATCCGGCCGCGGTCCTGGCCATGGACGCCACGCTGGTGGCGCATCGCGACCACTGGCTGGTGCGCGAGACCATCGGCCTGCTGCGCCGCACCCTGGCCCGGCTCGATGTCTCGTCGCGCAGCCTGTTCGCGCTCATCGACCAGGGCATCTGCTTCGCCGGCACGCTGCTCGAGCTGGCGCTGGCCTGCGACCGCAGCTACCAGCTTGCGCTGCCCGACAGCCCCGAGGCCGCACCGACGATCACGGTGTCGGATGCCAACTTCGGCCTGTACCCCATGGTCACCGGCCAGAGCCGCCTGCAGCGCCGCTTCTACGACGAGCAACCGGCGCTCGACGCGGTGCGCGCCGCCGCCGGCCGTCCGCTCGATGGCGCCGCCGCCTTCGCGCTCGGCCTGATCACCAGCCAGCCGGATGACATCGACTGGGCCGACGAGATCCGGATCGCGGTCGAGGAGCGGGTGGCCATGTCGCCCGACGCGCTCACCGGCATGGAAGCCAACCTGCGCTTCAACGGCCCCGAGAACCTCTTCACCCGCGTCTTCGGCCGCCTCACCGCCTGGCAGAACTGGATCTTCCAGCGTCCCAACGCGGTTGGCGAGAAGGGCGCGCTGAAGGTCTACGGCAAGGGCGACAAGGCCGCCTTCGACTGGAACCGGGTCTGAGGCGCGCGCGCCCAGACCAGCCCTCCGATACCTGCGCTCCCGGCAAACCCGCTGGCCGGTGGCGCATCCGAACCCCCCAGGAGCACCCATGTCCGCGATCAACTACACCGACAAGATCCCCAACAACGTCAACCTCGCCGAGGACCGCACCCTGCAGCGTGCCCTGGAGCAGTGGCAGCCGAACTACCTGAACTGGTGGAACGACATGGGCCCCGACGGCAGCCAGGACTTCGATGTCTACCTGCGCACCGCGGTGAGCGTCGACCCGCAGGGCTGGGCGCAGTTCGGCCATGTGAAGATGCCCGATTACCGCTGGGGCATCTTCCTGAATCCGGCCGAGAAGGACCGTCGCATCCATTTCGGTGACCATCTCGGCGAGGCCGCCTGGCAGGATGTGCCCGGCGAGTATCGCGCCAACCTGCGCCGCATCATCGTCACCCAGGGCGACACCGAGCCGGCATCGGTGGAGCAGCAGCGCCATCTTGGCCTGACCGCGCCCAGCCAGTACGACCTGCGCAACCTCTTCCAGGTCAATGTCGAGGAAGGCCGGCATCTCTGGGCCATGGTCTACCTGCTGCACAAGTACTTCGGCCGCGACGGGCGCGAGGAGGGCGAGGCGCTGCTCGAGCGGCGCAGCGGCGAGCAGGACAACCCGCGCATCCTGCAGGCCTTCAACGAGAAGACGCCCGACTGGCTGAGCTTCTTCATGTTCACCTACTTCACCGACCGCGATGGCAAGTTCCAGCTCTGCGCGCTGGCCGAGAGCGCCTTCGATCCCCTGGCCCGCACCACGAAGTTCATGCTCACCGAAGAGGCGCACCACATGTTCGTGGGCGAGTCGGGCGTGAGCCGGGTCATCCAGCGCACCTGCCAGGTGATGAACGCGCTCAAGACCGACGATCCGCGCAAGCTGCGCGAGGCCGGCGTGATCGACCTGCCCACCCTGCAGCGTTACCTGAACTTCCACTTCAGCGTGACCATCGACCTTTTCGGCGCCGACGAGTCGAGCAACGCCGCCACCTTCTACAGCACCGGCCTGAAGGGCCGCTACGAGGAGGGCAAGCGCAACGACGACCATCAGCTGCGCGGCAACAGCTACACCGTGCTCGGCGTGCAGGGCGGCCAGCTGATCGAGCGCGAGGTGCCGATGCTCAATGCGCTCAACGAGGTGCTGCGTGACGACTACATCCGCGACAGCATCGGCGGCGTCGAGCGCTGGAACCGGGTGATCGAGAAAGCCGGCATTCCGTTCCGGCTGAAGGCCCCGCACAAGGCCTTCCACCGCAACATCGGTTCGCTCTCGGGCGTGAAGGTGTCGCCCGAGGGGCGGGTGGTGAGCGAGGCCGAGTGGGCGGCGCGGGTCGATGACTGGCTGCCCTCCGAGACCGATCGCGCCTTCGTCGCCAGCCTGATGGGCCGTGTGGTCGAGCCGGGCAAGTTCGCCAACTGGATCGCGCCGCCGGCGGTGGGCATCAACCGCCAGCCCGCCGATTTCGAGTACATCCGGTTCGCCTGATCCGGCTCGCATCCCATCGACGATCCACCGCTTCCGGAGACACGCCATGAACGCCGTCGACGATCCCGTGATCCGGCAGCACCTGATCGATCCCGAGATCTGCATCCGCTGCAACACCTGCGAATCGATCTGTCCGGTGGGTGCGATCACCCATGACTCGCGCAACTATGTGGTCGATGCCGAGAAGTGCAACCAGTGCCTCGACTGCATCTCGCCGTGTCCCACCGGATCGATCGACAACTGGCGCGCGGTGCCGCGGGCGCGGGCCTACCGGATCGAGGAGCAACTGGGCTGGGACGCGCTGCCGGCCGAGCTCAGCCCCGAGCAGCTCGGCGGCCTGGCAGCGGCTGACAACGACGCCGCGCCGGCGCAGCCCGATCCCCTGCTGGCGTCTGCGGCCGAGCCGCGGATCGATGCCCGGCCGGCATTCACCGCAGCCCGCTATGGTTCGGTCCTGCCGCCCTGGTCGGCGGCCCACCCGTTCACCAACCTCTACGGACCCAAGGCGGCGCGCCGCTCGATCAGCGCCACTGTGACCGGCAACTTCCGCGTGACCGCGATCGGGCGCGATTACGACACCCACCACATCGTGCTCGACTTCGGCGCCATGCCTTTCCCGGTGCTCGAGGGTCAGTCGATCGGCATCCTGCCACCCGGGCTCGACGACCAGGGGCGCCCGCATCACCCCCGACAGTATTCGGTGGCCAGCCCGCGCAACGGCGAGCGTCCCGGCTACAACAACCTGTCGCTCACGGTGAAGCGGGTGCTCAAGGACCATCAGGGCCGGCCGGTGCGCGGCGTGGCCAGCAATTACCTCTGCGATCTCAAGGTGGGCGACAGCGTCGAGGTGATCGGGCCCTTTGGCGCCAGCTTCCTGATGCCCAATCATCCGCGCTCGAACATCGTCATGATCTGCACCGGCACCGGCAGCGCGCCGATGCGCGCGATGACCGAGTGGCGGCGCCGGCTGCGCGCCTCCGGCCGTTTCGAGGGTGGCCGGCTGATGCTCTTCTTCGGCGCGCGCACGGCCGCCGAGCTGCCGTACTTCGGTCCGCTGCAGAACCTGCCCCGCGACTTCATCGACATCGAGTTCGCGTTCTCCCGCGAGCCGGGCGGTCAGCGCCGTTATGTGCAGGATGCGATCCGCGATCGAGCCGCCGAGCTCGCGCCCCTGCTGGCCAACCCGGACACCTGCGTCTATGTCTGCGGCCTGAAGGCCATGGAGGAGGGTGTGCTGCTGGCCCTGCGTGATGTCGCTGTCCAGGCCGGCATGGTCTGGGACACGCTCGCCCTGGGGCTGCGCGAACAGGGACGGCTGCACCTCGAGACCTACTAGCCGGCGCGGCGGCCTGCTCAGTCGCCGGCGCCGGTGAGCCCGAAAGCCGCCCAGAAGAAGGGATCGGGGAAGTCCTTGCGCAGGGCGAGCTGCGCCTCGCGCAGCGCCTGCCGACGGCTGGTGCCGGCCAGCAGCCGCTGGTAGAAGGACTTCATCAGCTGGGCGGTAGCGTCGTCATCCACCTCCCAGAGGCTGGCCACGATGTTGCGGCTGCCCGCGTAGAGAAAGCCGCGCGCCAGGCCGAGCACATCGTCGCCGCGCAGCACGCTGCCCAGGCCGGTCTCGCAGGCCGAGAGCGTGACCAGATCGGCCGACAGGCGCAGGCCGTAGATCTCGCGCACGGTGAGCGAGCCGTCGTTGCTGCCATCGGGGGCCAGCAGCAGACGGGAGTCGAGCGCGCTGTCGGCCTTGTACTGGCCATGCGAGGCGACATGCAGCAGCGTGAAGTCGCCCGCGATCCGCTTGAAGTTGCTCTCGGTGGCTTTCTCGCGGGTGAGCAGCACGCTGCCCGGCACCGCCGCTGCAATGGCGCGTGCCTCGTCCTCGGCGCTGGGCAGATCGAGCGCGCTGTTGCCGACATCGGGGTTGCCCAGGATCAGCAGGCTGGGCGGCCGGCGCTCGGCGCGCGGGGCGAGGTACTTGAGCACGCTGCTGGCCGGCAGCAGTCGCAGGCTTCGCCGGGCGACCAGCGGATCGTCGGGCGGGCCCAGCGCGGCGAAGGGCAGGTAGTGGAGCGCGCCGTGCGGCACGATCAGCAGATCGGCGTTGCCGATGACCGCCGCAAAGGGCTGGATCAGGGCGGCGTGCAGCCGGGCTGCCAGCTCGCGCACCTGCGGCTTGCGTTCCTGGATGAGGATGCGGAACTCGCGTACCTCCTGTTCCAGCCGCGGTGACTCGATCGGCAGCAGCAGGGTCTGCTCGCGACTGACCGCCAGACCGTAGTAGGTGCTGCCGATGGCGTAGAACTGGAGCAGCGCCTCGTTGGGCGCCAGCCGTGCGCGCAGTTCATCCAGCGACAAGGCATCGACCGTCACGAGCGAGGCGAGGTCGGCATGGGCGCTGCGCAGCGCGCCGGCCGCGGCGCTCAGCTCGCCGCGGGTGCGGCTCGCACTGCGCACGCCCATGTCGAGCGGCACCTGGGCGGCAGCCTCGGCCTGGCGCTGCTGGTAGCGCTCGAGCAGCGCCTGGGCCTCGCGGCTGCGCGCCACCGGCACCGGACGGCCGTCACGCGCGGCGAGCAGGTCGATCAGCGCCCGCGATTTGCCCCGCTCCATGAACTCGAAGGCTGCCTCCGGCTGCCCGAGCCGATGCGCGACGCGCACTGCCGCCGCGTAGAGCGACTGCTTGTCGCCCACGAAGCCGATCTTGGTCGCCTCGGTATCGATCGAGGCGCGCTGGCTCTCCACCGCGTCGATGGCCTGGCGCAGGAAGCCCAGGGCCTGCGGCAACTGGCCGGCCTGTTCGGCGATGCGGGCGCGGTCGTTGAGCAGCAGCCAGTGGATGCCGCCGTTTTCGGCCACCTGCGGGATGGCCAGCAGCCGGTCGAAGCCCTGACGGGCCTGCTCCACCTGACCGGTCTCGAGCAGGGCCTTGTTGAGCATGTAGGCGCGCGGCAGCTGTGCCCAGACCCAGTTGTTGGTGCCGGTGAGAAAGCTGCCGCTGACCAGACGGTCGAGGAAGACCGAGACCGTGAAGGCGCGATTGCCCTGGATGGCCTCGATCACCCCGGGATGGTCCTTGAGCGCCATGCGCACCCGGGCAAGACACATCGCCCTGGCGTTGGCATAGTCGCTCATCGGGCCGATCTTCAGCGCCCGGATGTCGGCCTCGGCCTTGCGCGCCTGGACAAGGTTGCCGCTGAAGGCATGGGCGATGCCCAGGGCGGTGAACGCGTTGCAGACCATGTCGAGGTCATCGCTGTCATCGTCCTTCAGCCAGCGGCTGGCAGCCTCGGCGTGGCGCACCGCCTCGGGGTACTGGGCGAGGTCGATCGCCGCCTCGGCGCGCATCAGGTGCAGCGAGGGGGTGGCGTCATTCAGGCCGAACAGCCGGGTGCGGCGATCGCCGGCGCGGATCTTCTGCTCGAGCTGATCGAGGCAGGTCTGCAGCTTCGCGTAGCGCCTGGTCTGCGAGTACGCGAAGCACAGCGCGTGCTGGTCGGCCGTCTTCAGCGGATGGCGGGCGGCGTGTTCCTCGATGAGGGTCTCGAGCAGATCGAAGCGCCCGCTGGCGGCGTAGCGCACCTGATCGGAGCCGAGGTCGGCGTGTGCCGCACCGGTCAACCCGGCGAGCGCCAGCAGCACCGTGGCCAGAACGCGTCGCACCGGCACCGCCGCCCTCGCGCGATCAGGCCGGCGGTGATGGCTCATGTGCCCGGCGCGACCCGGTGGTCCGGGATCAGAACCAGAAGCCGATGTTGGCGGTGGCGCCGCGCAGGTTCGGACCGCGGGTGAGGGTGATCCCGCCGCGGAACGCGCTGCGCGCGTCGAGCGCGCTCTTGCTGGTGCCCAGGGTGATGCCGAGTTCCTGGAAGTTGTCGATGAGGGGCTTCTCGGAGCCGATGTACCGGGTGTCGATCAGCGAATACTCGGCAGTGAGCTTGCGCCCCAGCGTCACCGGCTGCGAGATCATGATGCCGTTGCGGGTGGCCACGTAGCGCAGGCCGGGGCTGGCCGAGTAGTCGCCCACCGACACCTTCCCGGTGCTGTAGTACCCGATCATGTTGCCCAGGACCAGATCGAAGCCCTTCATCGGGATGACGTAGTTGCTGGAGAGCGAGCCCGAGTACAGGAACGAGGCGGTGGCCCGGTCGACCGAGGCCACCACCGAGGCCCGGCCGGCGGGCGTGATGGTCCAGCGGTCATTCATCGGCAGCCGGTAGGCGATGCCCAGGCCGGTCTGCACGGTCTTGGTGCTGCCGAGTTCGAGCAGGGTGATCGGAAGGCTGAAGCTGAGCTGGCGCCTCGGATCGATGTCGTTGCGGATGGTGTAGGACAGCGGCAGCGTGGTGGTCCTGATGCCGTCGTTCACGCCGCTCAGCCGGAACTGGCCGTACTGCAGGGCGGCACTGAGCAGGTTGTTGCCGGCGGCGCCACTGCTGGCCGGCCCCGACACCGCCGTGGGGGAGTTGTTGAAGCTGTTGCCGAAATCGGCCGCGATGGTGAGCGGCACCAGGCCGCCCGGCCCGGCGATCGGGCTGGTGGCCGAGTTCCTGGCCTGGTAGTTCATGACCTTGCCGATCACGCCCTCTTTCTTGAGGTAGTTCTCGAGCAGATCCTCGCTCTCGTCCCGGGTGGCACCGGTGAAGGTGCCCGAGATGCCGAGCTGCGGAAAGCTGTACGACAGGGTCTTGGAGTTGGCCGCATACGACAGGGTCATGGCCACATCGTTGAAGCGCGCCGTGGCCGTGGCCGCCGACGTGGCGGTGTAGTTGATGTTGCTCAGGCTGATGTTCGAGACGGCATCGAGGAAGGACTTGGAGTTCCAGTCGCAGATCAGCGTCCCGGCACTGCCGCTCACCGTGGCCTGGAAGGCATAGGACTTGTCGCAGGTCTGGGCTGCGGCGGGCAGCGCGGCGAGCAGGGTCAGGGTGAGGCTGAGCGGTCGGGCAAATGCCATGTCGGGTTCTCCGGGTGGCTACGGTTGAATGTCAGCGAAGGATGCTGGCGTCTGGCGAGGTGCGGGTCATCACGCGAATGAGGTAGCGGTTTCTCAGTTGACGACCACCACGCTCACCCGGCGGTTCTGTTCCGAGAGCGGATTGGCAGGATCGGAGAGCTCGCGAAAACCCTTGCCCTCGGCCGCCAGCCGCGCGGCGTCGACCCCGCGCGATCCGAGATAGCGCACGACCGTTTCGGCCCGCCGTCGAGACAGCAGCTCGTTGGCCAGCGCAGAGCCCTTGGCGTCGGTGTGGCCCTCGATGCGAAAGCGCAGGTCGCGGGCACGCTCGTGCTGCATCACCATCGCGAGGCGGTCGAGCAGCGGGCGGCTGCGGTCCTGGATGCGGTCCGAGCCAAGGTCGAAATAGATGGTGAGGTCGATCTTCAGCGGGGCCTCGGCAGGGGCGGCGATCGGTGACGGACCGGGCGCCGGCGCGGTCACAGGCACGGGTGCAGGGGTGGCCGCAGGGGCGGCCACCGGCACCACGGTATGCACCGGCGCGGCCACCGGCACGGCCGGCAACGCGGCCGGCGGGCTGGGGGGGGCGGGTTGTGCGGGAACGGCCAGCGGCGTGGCGGCGGGCGGCGGCTGGACCTGCACCGGCACCAGGTTGCGCATGCCCCGGGTACGCCCCGTGGGGGCAAGCTGCTCGAGCATCTGGTCTACCGACAGCGACTCGCGGTTGGGCGTGGCGCTGGCGGGGGTTGCCGGGGCAGCCGTGGTCTGGGCGAGCACAGGGCCGATGGCGAGCAGCGGGCTGGCGATGCCGATCAGGCAGGCTAGGGCGATGGCGGGGCGGTTGCTCATGACCTTACTCGATGACGAACTGGACGAGCCGCTCGCCGACCCGGCCGAGCGAGTCCTCGATCTCGATCAGCAGCCGGTGGGCGCCCTTGGGCAGTCGGGCCTCGGAGACATCGATGCCTTCGGCAGTGACCTTCGATGCCGCGGTGATGCGGTTGGTGATGTCGAGCTTGAGCGAGCCGTACTTCACGCGAAAGGACTCGGGGTTGATGGTGGCCGGCTGGGTGGGCTCGAAGCGCACCAGGATGCGGGTGGGGGAACTCACCGTGGCGCTGGCGGTGAGCGCGGGCGCCACCAGGTTGATGCGCGGCGCATTCGGGGCCGGCACTGCCTTCATGGCGAAGGGCTCGGGCGCGGCGCGGTCGGCGGCCGCCTCCTGGTCGCTGACCAGCCATTGCGCCCGGGCAGTGGCATGGAGGCTGGCCAGAAGGAAGCAGAGGCACAGGGCTCGGATGGCGGTCATGGCGTTGTTCGTTGGGCAGAGGTTGCGGGAGCGGGCGGGCCTAACGGACTTCCTCGATCCGCAGCAGGCGGGCCGCGAAGGCCTCCGACCCGCCGGTGAGACCCTGTCCGGTGAACAGGTCGATCAGGGCGCCGCGGCCATTGAGGGTGTTCAGCGCGGAACTGAAGGTGGGCAATGCACCCGCCTGACCGCGCGTGAGGGCGCTCAGCTCGCGGGGTGAATCGGACACCAGCACCAGCAGGTTGTTCACACCCGGCGGGCCCTTGGCCGTGATCGCCCATTCCGGCCGCGGCAGGTTCAGCGGCTTGTCGGCCTGGATGCGGTTGTTGCGATCGAGGCCATTGGGGAACAGCACGTAGAAGCTCTCGCGATCGCTGCCGATCAGCACCAGGTAGACATGGCCATCGTGGCTGGACTTCACCCGCAGTTCGAGGGGGTCCTTGCCGATCCGCAGCGCGCTGCGGCTCAGGGTGACCTCGAGCTTGCGGCGGGGGTTCTGCTGGGCTTCGATCTCGCGCAGGGTGGCCAGCGCTGCGGCGCCCGGATCGGCCGGCGCTGCGGGCGGCGGCGGCGGCGGTGGTGGTGGTGGCGGTGATGCCGCGGGCGGCGGCGTTGCAGGGGCAAGGGCCACCGGTGCCGGGGCGGGCGAGGGCGCCGGTGCGGCAACCGGCGCCGCAGCAGGACCGACAGCCACCGGTGCGGGTGGCTTCGGCGTGGCCGGTGCCGGAAGCGGCGCGGGGCTGATCGCCACCGGTGCGGCAGCCGCCAGCGCCAGGGGCGGTCGGCTGGGCGCCGGCACGAGGTTGCGGTTGCCGGTCACGGTGATGTGGTGCGGCTGCAGCGACGGGAAGGGCGCGAGCCGCTGCTCGACGAAGGACTGTGCGCACTGTTCGATCTCGCGGATGGAGACCGCGCCCGAGGCATCGAGGTCGCGCGCCGCGCCGAGCAGACAGTCGCGCACGCCCTGGGTGGCGAGTCCGCCGCGGTTCGGGTCGTCGAAGCTCACCTCGTCGGCCCGGGCCGAGGTGATCTGCACGAAGTTCTCGCTCAGGGCGCCCAGTCGGGAGGCTTCGGCCAGCAGGCTGCGGGTACGCACATTGGCCGGACGGCTGCACACCTCGTTGTCCGAGGCGCCCTTGATGAAGAACTTCGGGGTGAGTTCCAGGGTGACCGGATCGGCGCTGCCCAGGGAGCGGGTGCGGTTGCGGCTCACCGAGACGCCGTCGGAATGGCAGGCGTCGAAGAACATCATCACCTTGTCGGCGGTCTCGCTCACCCGGCGGGTGCGCTGCGCGATCTCCTCGTTGGTGATGGTGCCCTGGTCATAGGCGAGCAGCCCCTCCTTGCAGCCGTTGACCTGGGGATCGAACCAGCGGGTGCCGTGCCCCGAGAAGTAGACGAAGACCCGCCCGCCTTCGCCTACCGTGGTTGCCAGGCGGTCGAGCGCCGCGAGGATGTTCGGCTTGGTGGCCTCGGCATCGCGCAGCACGGTGATCCGTGAATCGGGGATGCCCATGGCCGTCGCGATCTGTCGGGCGCTGCCGACATCGAAGCTCACGCCGCGCAGCGCCGGGACATCGGGCGATGCGTAGGTGGACACGCCCACGATCAGGGCGCTGCGGTTGGATTGGGGCGGGGTCTGCGCCGAGGCGGACAGGCACAGGCCCGTCAGGGCGACCGCCGCCGCGAGGCGTCGCAGGATGGGCATCGCTGGCTCGAATTCGGGGTGAACGGATTGAGCCTGATCATCCCCCGAGTCGCTTCGGCGAGCAACTGCTGCGGCGCAACCGTGGTGCCGGGCGTCCGGCTTGGGCCCGCGTCCGGCGGGCGGGCATTCCGGGCGGCGCTGCGCCGCGGCCCGGCCGCCGCGGCCGCTGTGGCATGCTTGGCCGCATCGTGACCGTCTTCCCGAGCGGGCGTCCTGCCGGATCCGTGCCCAGCCTGCCGAGCGCGCGTCGCCAGGGCGGGCCGCCGGCGCGTCTCAGGCGGGTGCTGCCGGCAGCCGCGCTGATCCTCGGCGCCCTGTCGGTCGCGGCGTCGCCGGCCCTGGCGGGCATGCCGGCGGAAGCGGCCTTGCCGGCGGCGGCTCCGCCCTGGTGGATCTGGTCGCTGGGCGTGTTCCTGGTCAGCGTGCTGATCGGCCTGGTGGCGGTGCCGGCCGGCGTGGGCGGCGGCGTGCTGTTCGTGCCCATCGTGGGCGGCTTCTTCCCCTTCCATCTCGATTTCGTCCGCGGCGCCGGGCTGCTGGTCGCGCTCACCAGTGCGCTGGTGTCGGGGCCGACGCTGTTGCGCCAGGGCCTGGCCAGCCTGCGTCTGGCGCTCCCGCTGGCGCTCGCCGTGTCGATCGGGTCGATCGCCGGGGCGCGCACCGGCCTGCGCCTGCCCGAATCCCTGGCGCAGACCCTGCTCGGCCTGGTCATCCTGGGCATCACGGTGCTGATGTGGCGCGTCGACCCGTCCCGCCAGGCGGCGCCTGAGGCCGACCCGCTGGCGGCTGCCCTGGGCATCGGCGGGCGTCGGTTCGACCCGGCCGCGTCGGCAGCCGACTGGACCGTCGCGCGGCTGGTGCCGGGCTGGCTGGTCTTCATGCTGATCGGATTCGTGGCCGGCATGTTCGGACTCGGTGCGGGCTGGGCCAACGTGCCGGTGCTCAGCCTGATGATGGGCGTGCCGCTCAAGGTGGCGGCCGGCACCAGCGGGCTGGTGCTCTCGATGACCTCGCCGGCGGCGCTGGTCTACCTGGGCCATGGCGCGATGCTGCCCCCGGTGGCCGTGCCGGCCGTGCTCGGCGTGACCGTGGGCGCGACGGCCGGGGTGCGGCTGCTGCGTCGCCTGCCCGCACAGGCCCTGCGCCGGCTGGTGCTGGCCGTGCTGCTGCTGGCCGGTCTCAGGGCGCTGATCCGGGGGCTGGCGTGAGCCTGCCTCCGCCCGCCGGCCCGCGCGATCGGTCTGCCGATCCGGTCGACGCCCACGGGCGCGAGCAAGACGCCCGGGTGCATGCCCGCGTCCTGCAGTGGGCCGCGGGCTTGTGTCTGATGCTGCTCACCCTGGCCTTCGCCCTCTACGCCGCCGGCATCGCTCCGGGCCTGGTGCCCGGCGGGCAGTTGCCGGCCCACTGGCAGCAGTCCTCGGCCCACTGGCGTGCGCTGATGGTCCAGACAGCCGCCGGGGACGCCGCCTTCTCGGGGATGCGGCTCGTCGCCGGCAGTGGCGATCTGCTGTGCCTGATGGTCATGCTCGGTCTTTGCCTGGCCTCGCTGCCGGCCCTTGTCGTGCTGCTCGCCCGGTTGCTGCGCCGTCGGGATTGGCCGCTGGCCGCCTTCGCCGCGCTTAACATCGGGGTGATGGCGCTGGCGCTGGTCGCCGCCCTCGCCTGACCGACCCACCCGCCCGACACCCGATGATCCCCGTCCCCGCCGAGTTCAGTCGCGAATCCTTCGAGGCCGGCGTCACCGTCATCGAATCGGGTGCGCCGGGCGATTGCGCCTACCTGATCGAGTCCGGCTGCTGCGAGGTGCTGGTGCCGGCCGATGGCGGCCTGCGCCGCATCGATGTGCTCTCGCGCGATGACCTGTTCGGCGAGATGGCCCTGCTCGACAATCTGCCGCGCACCGCCACCATCCGGACGCTGGTGCCCACCGTGCTGGTGCGCATCGAGCGGCGCTATGTGCAGTCGCTGCTCGAGCAGACCGATCCGGTGATCCAGTACCTCATGCGCCTGCTGCTCTACCGGTTTCGCAGCGAGCGGGCGGCGGCCTCGGCGCAGGCCTCGGCCGTGGCGGCGCCCTCCTGGATGCAGCGCCCCGATCGTCAGCCGGCCTTCGATCCGCATGCCGCTGCGCTGCGCACCATCTGGCTGGCGCGTGACCTCACCCAGGCGATCGAGGGCGGGCAACTCGAGCTGCACTATCAGCCGGTCATCGCGCTGCACAGCGGCGCCGTGGCCGGTGTCGAGGCGCTGGTGCGCTGGCGCCATCCCACGCTGGGGCTGGTGGCGCCCGACGAGTTCATCCCGCTGGCCGAGCGCACCCGGGTGATCCACCGCGTGGGGCGCTGGGTGATCCGGCGGGCGCTCGACGACTGGCCGCGCGTGCGTGCCCTCTGCGACGCGGCCATGCCCCCTTTCCTGTGCATCAACCTCTCGGCACCGGAACTCTCCGAGCCCGACATCGTCGAGTTCATCGGCGGCGCCCTGGCCGAGCGGGCGCTCGATGGCGCCGAACTGCGGGTGGAACTGACCGAGACGGTGGTGATCGCCAGCCTGCAGAGCGTGGCCCGGGTGGCCGAGGCGCTGCGTGCGATCGGCGTGGGCATCGCACTCGACGACTTCGGCACCGGCTACTCGGGGCTCAGCTACCTGCAGGACCTGCCCTTCACCACCCTGAAGATCGACCGCAGCTTCGTCGGTCGCATGCTCGGCGCGCCGCGCAGCCTGCACATCGTGAAGTCGGCGCTGGCGCTGGCCGCGCCTCTCGGGCTGAGCACCGTGGCCGAGGGCATCGAGGACGCGGCCGCGGCGCAGTTGCTGCGCGAGCTCGGCTGCACCTTCGGGCAGGGCTATCTGTACGCGGCTCCGATGGGCGTCACGGCCCTGCAGGCCTGGCAGCGCGAGCGCGGCAGGACCACCTAGCGCGTGTCCCAGCCGCGCTGCGCGAGCCGTTCGCGCAGCAGCGTGCCGGCTCGCGCCGAGGTGACCAGCACCGCATGCAGCCGCGCGCGGCTCAGGGCCACGAACAGCCGCCGGCACGCCGCCTCGTCGAGGATCTCGAAGTCGATCTCGGTGATCACCACCGCGTCGGCGGCCTGGCCCTTGAAGCGGAAGAGCGAGTCGGCGAGCAGTTCACCGTCCGTGAAGCGCGCCTGCCCCTGGTCATCGTAGCCAGCGGGCTTGCGCAGCCGCAGGCCGGCGAGGCTGGTCGGCCCGTCTGGCCGGAGCAGTCGGCTGCGGGCCAGGCCGTGGTAGCTCAGCACCACGGTGCGGGCGGGCTGGTGGCCCTGGTCGAGCAGCTCGCGCACCGCCTCGGCCGTGACGGCGACGGGATCGGCGTCCTGGTCATGCTCCAGCCAGTGCGGATCGAAGCCATCGAATGCGCCGCCGGCCTGCAAGGGCGCCGGTGTCAGGCCGAGCGCATTGATGAAGTCGACCAGCCGGCGCGGCGAGCGGTAATTGACCGGGCTGCGCAGCACCGGCCAGCCGGGCAGCGGCACCGCGGGGCGAGGGTAGAGGGTCTGATCGGGGTCTTCCAGCCAGAGCACGCGGCTGTTCGGGCCGGCCAGTCGCAGCAGCGCCTCCACCCAGGCCGGGGCGAAGTCCTGGCCCTCGTCGATCACCAGGGTGTCGAACAGGCCGCCCAGTTGCCCGCTGAGCGCGATGAAACCCTCGGCCAGCGCCTCGAAGGCGCCGGGCGCGGTGAAGTCGGGCACCGGCATGCCGGCCTGCGACATGGCTGCGTGGGCGAACTCATGGAAGGTGACCACCGTTGCGCTGGCCGGTGCGGCCTGCTTCATGGCATCGGCCAGCGGACGGTTGAAGCACAGGTAGAGCGCCGGACCGCCCCAGCGGTGCGCCTCGCGCAGCTCGGCCAGCGCGAGCTGGGTCTTGCCCGACCCGGCGGTGCCCTGCACCCGCAGCCGCCAGGGCGACAGGCTCAGGCGCTGCGCCCAGGTGGCCAGCCCCTCGGACAGGCGGGTGCTCAGCTCGCGCGCCGAGCGGCCGAGCACGCCGATGCTCGGTGCGGCGCAGACCTGCTGGGCGAGGAAGTCGTGCACATCGAGAGCGGTGGGCGCCTCGGGACCCGAGGGCGGCGAGGCGGCCTCGATCAGCGCGGTGACGATGCCGATCAGCTGCGCGTCACGGTCGGCGTCGATCACCCGGGCGGGATCGATGCCCGAGGGCGTGGCGCCGGCGAGGCGCGCCTGCGGCAGATAGAGCAGGTGATCGAGGGTGAGGCGCTGGCCGGGGTGGCGTCGGGTGTATTCGCCGCGCAGGCCGTTGAGGTTGCGGCTGAGCTGGCTGATCACCCGGCTGGGGTCGGCCTGGTCGCGATAGCGCGCGAACAGCTCGCCGTTGCGCACCCACACCGCGGCGAGCTTCTGCTCGATGGCCAGCAGGCGCCCCTCGCGGTCGGCGACGATGAAGTCGATCTCGCCGTAGACCGAGCCGCCGGCACCGCTGCGCGCCCAGTGGGTGCCGTGGTAGACGGTGAAGGCGTCGGACAGTCCGTCGCGCAGCCGCAGGAGGGTATCGCGCTCGGCCTGGCGGCCGGCGTCGTGCGTGACGGGCAGGTCGATCTCGGAGGGTACGAGCCGGGCCATGGGTGTTCAGCCCGGCCGTGCAGGGGCGGCGGCCGGCAGCAGCCCGGCGAGCAGGTCGAGCAGCGAGCGCGATTCGGCCTCGGGGCTGAAGCGGGGGGAGCGGGCCACGCTGCGTTCGGTGAGCATGCGCAGCCAGTCGGGCTCGTCGCGGGCGCGCTCGAGCAGGGCGGCCAGTGCGGCGTCGTCGCCCGGTTCGAACAGCGCGGGATGGTCCTCGCCGAGCAGGCCGAGGTTGCCGTCGATGCGCGAGGCGATCACCGGTGTGCCGCTGCGCATGGCTTCGATCACCACATGCGCGCCGCCCTCCATGCGGCTGGCGTGCACCAGCACGTGGGCGGCCTGGATGCGTCGGCGCGTGGCCTCGTGCGGCCGCTCGCCCAGCCAGCGGTAGCCGATGCCGGCGGCATCGAGCGCGGCGGCCTGCGCGCCCAGGTCGGCGTCGAGCGGCGCGCCGACATGGTCGAGCCGGATGTCGGCGCGCCCGGCCAGGCGGCGAGCCGCCCGCAGGTAGGTGAGCGGGTCTTTTTCGTCGCGCAGGTGGCCCACCATCAGCGCCCGCAGGTGACGCCCGCTGCGGGCCAGCGGCTGCCGCTCGCCGCAGGATTGCAGCACGGTGACGGCGCGCGCCTGCGCGTCCGCCGGCAGTCGGCGTGCGCCCAGCGTGTTGAGCACCACCAGGCGGTCGGCGTCAGCCACCCAGGCGCGGGCCTCGGGGTGGGTGTCGATGTCGCGATACAGATCGGTGCCGGTCAGCGCCAGCACCAGGGGGCGCCCCGGCGCGCGCTGCCGCCAGGCCTGCATCGAGGGCGCCGAACGGCGGGCGTGCAGCGCGATCATGCAGTCCTGCGCGCCGCCTTCCCAGCGGTCGGTGAGGTCGATGCGATAAGCTCGGCCAAGCAGGCGCGCCCAGCGCCGCGCGGTCTGCCAGTTGCCGTTGTTCGCGGCGGCCAGCGCCGGGGTCACGATGACGATGGATGAGCGATGCACCAGGCAAGTGTAAGCGGGGGCGTGGCTGACGCGGTACCGGCCGAGGATCCGGCCCGGGCCGCGCGGCTGGGCGGTCCGCGCGCGCTCGCCCAGGCCATGGCCCAGGCCCGCGCCGATACCCTGGCCACCTTCGCCGCCTGGGAGCAGGCGCTGCCCGATCTGGTGGTGCCGCCGCGCGCGGGCCTGAATCCGCCGGGCTGGGAGCTTGGCCATGTCGGCTGGTTCCAGACCCACTGGCTGGCCCGCAATCCGCAGCGCCATCGGGGCTGCGAGGCCGATCCCGCAGCGGTGGCCGCGGCCGCCGATGACGCGCTCTACGACTCCAGCCGGGTGCCGCACGCCCAGCGCTGGTCCTTGCCGGTGCCGGGTCCGGCGGTGCTGCGCCGGCAGCTCGCCGACCAGCTCGAGCACTCGCTCGCGCTGCTGGCCGCGCTGCCCGACGATGCCGATGACGCCGCGCTCTACTTCTTTCGCCTCGCCCTGCTGCACGAGGACATGCACCACGAGGCCGCGCTCTACATGGCCCGCGCGGTGGGCGTGCCGATCACCGATCCGCGCTGGCGGGCCCGCCCGCTGACCGCGACCGCCGCGCCGCTGCGACTGCCGGCCGGGCGCTGGCGGCTGGGCAGCGACCCTGCCCGCGGCTTCGCCTTCGACAACGAGCTGGCGGCGCACGACATCGCCTTGCCGGCGATCGAGATCGACGCCAGCGCGCGCACCTGGGCCGATTACCTGCCGTTCATCGAGGACGGCGGCTACCAGGATCTGCGCTGGTGGGATGCGCCCGGCCAGCACTGGCTGCAGGCCAGTGGCGCGTGCGCCCCGCGTTACCTGCGTCGCGAGGGCGCCGTCTGGCAGCACTGGCTGCATGGCCGCTGGCAGGCGCTCGACCTGCGTGAGGCGGCCAGCCACCTCAGTGCCCACGAGGCGCGGGCCTGGTGCCGCTGGGCCGGCCGCTGCCTGCCCAGCGAGGCGCAGTGGGAACGGGCCGCACTCACCGGCGGGTCGGCCTTCCGCTGGGGCGATGTCTGGGAGTGGACCGCCAGCCCCTTCGCCCCCTTCGCGGGCTTTCGCGCCCATCCCTACCGGGACTATTCCGAACCTTTCTTCGACGGCCGTCCGGTGCTGCGCGGCGGCTCCTGCCTCACCCAGCCGCGGCTGCGTCATCCCCGCTATCGCAACTACTTTTCCCCCGACCGGTCCGATGTGCCGGCAGGATTCCGCTCCTGCGTGCAGTGACCTCCCTCAGAAAGATGCCCATGAACACCCTGATCCGATGCCTCTTCGCTGCCGTGCTGTCGCTTGCCGCCGGCCTCGCCCAGGCCCTCACCATCCAGGCCTACACGCCGGCTGCGCTCAGCGCCGCGCAGCAGGCTGGCAAGCCGGTGGCGGTGCTGTTCCATGCCGACTGGTGCCCGACCTGCAAGCAGCAGGAGCGCGTCTTCGAGCGCATGAAGACCGAGCAGGGACTGGATGTCCTGCTGCTGGTGGCCGACTACGACAAGGAGAAGGACCTGCGCAAGGCGATGAATGTGCGGGTGCAGTCCACCCTGGTGGTGTTCCGCGGCGCGGCCGAGAAGTCGCGTCTGGGTGGCGACACCGATCCCGACAAGCTGCGCGCCGCCCTGCGCGCGGCGCTCTGAGCCGGCATCGTGGCGCTCACCCTGCCGCAACTCGGCCTGAGTCTGGCTGCGGGCAGCCTCACCACGCTCAGTCCCTGCGTGTTCCCGCTGCTGCCGCTGGTGCTGGGCGGCGCGCTGCAGGCCAATCGTTTCGCCCCGGTGGCGCTGGGCGTGGGCATGGCCGCCTCGTTTGCCGGCATCGGCATGCTGGTGGGCGCGGCCGGCCCGGCACTCGGCCTGGATGGTGATCTGGTCCGCGTGGCCGGCGCCTGGCTGCTGGTGGTCTTCGCGGTGGTGATGCTGGTGCCCGCGTGGAGCGAGCGCTTCACCACCTGGATGATGCCGCTGGCCAGCGGCGCCAACGCCGCGTCCTCGCGACTGTCGGGCGGCTCGCTGGGCAGCGCGCTGCTGCTCGGCGCGGTGCTCGGCCTGGTCTGGAGCCCGTGCTCGGGCCCGCTGCTCGCGTCGGCGCTCACCCTGGTGGCGAGCGAGGGTGGCGTGGCGCGCGGCGGCATCGTGCTCGGCCTGTTCGGGGTGGGCGCGGCCATCCCGCTGGTGGCGGTGGCCTACGCGTCGCGCGCCGGCTTCACCCGCGCCCGCGGCTGGGTGCTCGCCCGCATCGGCGTCATCAAGACGGTGTTCGCCGTGCTGCTCGGCCTGATGGGCCTGGCCATCCTCACCGGCGCCGACAAGTGGATCGAGGCGCGGGTGAACGCGCTGCTCCCGGAGGGCTGGGTGGGCCTGACGGTGATGTTCTGATGCACGGCGGCGTCTGCCGCCCGCACGCCGCGTCAGCCGGCGGCCAGGAACACGCCGAACCAGTCCTGCGGATCGGTCCAGTGGCGCACCCGGCTGAAGCCGGCCTCGCGCAGCAGCGCGATGAAGTCGGCCGGTGCCCACTTGCAGGAGTACTCGGTGTGGATGCGCTCGCCGGCCGCAAAGCGCCGCTCGCCGCCGGGCCAGCGCACGACCAGGGCCTCGCGCGCCTCGAGGTGCATCTCGATGCGCGTGGCTGCGGGGTCGTAGAAGGCCACATGCCGCCACTGGCGCACGGAGAAGTCCGCGCCGAGCAACCGGTTGAGATGACGCAGCAGGTTCAGGTTGAAGGCGGCGGTCACCCCCAGGGCATCGTCGTAGGCGGCATCGAGTACCGCGGCCGGCTTGATCAGATCGGCACCGATCAGCAGGGCGCCGCCGGCCGCCGCCGCGCGGGCCTCGCGCAGCAGCCGCAGTGCCGCCGCCGGCAGGAAGTTGCCGATGCTCGAGCCGGGGTAGAACACCAGCGACGGGCCGCCGAGGAGCTCGGCCGGCAGCGCCAGCCGGCAGGAGAAATCGGTGCCCACGCCGGTCATCGCCAGCTCGGGGTGCTGCCGCTGCAGGTTCTCGAGCGCGTCGCGCAGGAAGGCGGCCGAGATGTCGAGCGCGAGATACCGGCCGGGGCGCAGCAGGCCGAACAGGCTGGCCGCCTTGGCGCAGTTGCCGGCGCCCAGGTCCACCAGCGTGGGCGCCGCGCCGGTCTCGGCGAGCGCAGCCTGGGCGATGGCCGGGCCGTGCGCGGCGAAGATCGCCGCCTCGGTGCGGGTGGGGTAGTACTCGGGGGTCTCGGTGATTGCCTCGTACAGGCGCGAGCCCAGGCTGTCGTAGAAGAACTTGGGTGCGACCTGCGCGCGCGGCGCGTTCAGCCCCGCGATCGCCTCCGCGGCCTGGGCGCGGTCGTCGAGCCGGTCGAGCTGGATGAAGGCGGGGGTTCGCATGGGGCGGCCGACTATAGCAGTGCGGTCTCGCCCGAGCATGTCGGTGCGTCGTGGCCGCGCGGCGTGCCCGGCTCGCGGCACATGGCCGGGGCAGGGTTCCGGTGACGGCTGCCCGCCGTCTGGGCTGGTTCTTCGCCCACGACTGGGACGGGCAGGCCTTGCGGCGGCTGGGCGCCGCGCCCTCGGGCCTGCGCTTCGACACGGCGGGCTTCGACCTGCTGGCCGTTCACGGCGGCCTGCGCCTGCTGCTGCACGACCACGAGCGCTTCGCCGAGGCCCAGGCGGCACGCGGCCGGCGCCTGGGCTGGGCGGGCGTGCTCTCGCACCACGAGCAGCTCGGCGCGCTGGCAGCAGCGCTGGTGGCCGAGCGGCTGCGCCTGCCCGGCGCCTCGCCCGAGTCGTTGCTCGCGGCCCAGCACAAGGTGCATGCCCGCCAGGTGCTGGCGCAGGTGGCGCCCGAGGCCAATCTCGCCTGGCAGCCGGTCACGCTGCGCCGTCATCAGACACCGCCCGAGGACATCGCCTATCCCTGCTTCGCCAAGCCGGTGAAGGGCGCGTTCTCGGTGCTGGCCCGCGAGGTGCCCGACCGCGCGGCGCTCGCCGCCATGCTGCGCTTCGGGCCGCTGGAGGGCTGGCTGGCCGATCGGCTGGTGGCACCCTTCGAGCGCATCTGCCGGGCGCGGCTGCCGCAGGCCGGCAGCGCGCACCGGCTGCTGCTCGAGGAGCCGGTGCCGCTGCGGGTGCCGCAGCACAATCTCGATGGCTGGGTGGGCGCCGGCGAGGTGCATGCCCTGGGCGTGGTCGATGCGATCACCTATCCCGGCACGCGGTCCTTCCTGCGCTGGGAGTATCCCAGCCGGCTGCCGGCGGCGGTGCAGGCCCGGGCCCTGGGTGTGGCGCGGCGCTTTCTCGGCGCGATCGGTTTTCGCACCGGGCTGTTCAACCTCGAGTTCTTCTTCGACCCCGCCACCGATCGCCTGAGCGTGATCGAGTGCAACCCGCGGCTGGCCTCGCAGTTCGGTGACCTCTACCGGCGCGTGGACGGCATCGATCCGCATGCCATGGCGGTGGCGCTGGCGCTCGACGAGGATCCGCGCGCGCTGCCGCGCGCGGCGCCGGTGGCCGGGGTGGCGGCAAGCCTCGTCTATCGCGCCTTCGATCCGGCCGCCGTGCCACCGCCACCCGATGCCGCGCGCCGCGCCGCCTTTGCACGGACTTTTCCGGACGGGCTGCTGCTGCCCATGCCCAAGCGCGGTGCCGCGCTGGCGCGCGATTTCAGGTGGGCCGGCGATCACCGCTACGGAATCGTTCACCTCGGAGCGACCGACCGGGCGCAGCTGGCGCAACGGGCGGCGCAGGCCAGCGCGCTGCTGGGATGGCGCTTCGACTGGTGAGCATGGCGCGCGGGCGAGCGCCCAGGCGCGCGCAGGCCAGGGCGGCCAGATAGGGCAGGCACTGCAGTCCGAGCAGCAGCATCCAGCCATCATGGCGCCGGCCGCTGTCGAGCGTGTCGGCCAGCAGGCCGAGCAGGCAGGCCAGCAGACCGGCGAGCAGCATGCGCTCCTCGCGCACGCCGCGATCCGGGCTGCGTCGTTCGGCGCCGGTGGTTGCCTTGCGGGTGACCTCGAACACGCCGCGTTGTCCGACCAGCCCGGCGATCACGCCGGTGGCGATGGCATGCGACAGGCCCAGGCCGACCAGCGCGGCGCCGGCGGTGTCGGCCGGCGTGCAACCCACCCGGCGGTGGTAGAGCAGGGGCGCGAGCAGCACACGCACGCCCAGCACCGCGGCCAGGGGCAGGGCGAACAGCAGCAGTGGCGGCCCCACCCAGGTCGGGGCGGCGAGCACGCCCACGGCGCAGGCCATCGCCGCGAGCGTCAGCCCGAGATTGATCGCATCACCGATCCATGGCAGCCAGCCGGCGAGAAAGTGATAGCGCTGGCCAGCGGTGAGCGGCGAGCGGCCGAGCAGCGCGTCACGGTGCCGGCGCAGGATCTGCATCGCGCCCTGCGCCCAGCGCCGCCGCTGACGCCGACAGGCCTCGAAGTCCTGCGGCACCAGACCGTCGCCGAGCACCGAGTCGACATAGACCAGGCGCGCGCCCTGCCGCAGCAGCCGCAGGCCCAGTTCGCTGTCCTCGCACAGGCTCTCGCCCGACCAGCCGCCGGCCTCGCGCAGCGCGCTCGCCCGCACCAGGGTCATGGTGCCGTGCTGGATGATCGCGTTGCGTTCGTGGCGGTGGTGCATGCCCACGCGGAAGAAGCCCTCGTACTCCCAGTTCATCATCCGCTGCAGCGGCTGCCCGGCCCAGTCGCGGTGGGCCTGCGGCGACTGCACCACCGCGCAGGCCGGATCGCCGAAATGCCCGGCCAGGGCGGCGAGCCAGCGCGGGCTCACCTGGTAGTCGGCATCGACCACGCCGATCCAGGCGGCGCGCGTGTCGGTGCGGGCCAGCGCCACATTCAGTGCACCGGCCTTGAAGCCCGGCCAGCGCGGCAGGCGGATGAAGCGCACTGCCGGCGCGCCCGCCGGCCGTTCGCGGCGCAGCCGCTCGACATGCGCACGCACCGGCCGCCAGCAGGCCGGATCGCGGGTGTTGTTGTCGACCACGATCACCTCGAAGGCCGGCCAGTCGAGCGCCATGAGGCTGTCGAGGGTGGCGATCACCATGGCCGGCGGCTCGTTGCAGCAGGCCAGGTGGATGCTCACGAAGGCGGCGGGCTCGCCCGCGCGCAGGGGCTGCTCGCGCGCCGTGCGGCGCAGGCTTCCCGGCCAGAAGGTCTCGGCGAACTCGAAGAGCTGGCCCAGGCCGATGAGTGCGCTGATGCCCATGACCAGGGCGAGCGGCACCCACAGCGCGAGCTCGCGCGGGCCCGGGTACTGCGCGAGCAGTGCCGACACGGCCAGCACCGCGAAGGCGGCGCTGGCCTGCACCCCGACGGCCAGGCAGATCCGGCCCGGCAGCCGCAGGCGCCGCGTGGCGATCAGCACCGGCAGCATCAGCGCAAGGCCCAGTGCCGCCGAAAGCAGCGCCTCGCCGCGCCAGCCCGGCCTGGCCTCGACCGGACCGCGCAGCGCGAACTTGGGCTGCCGGTCGGCATCGAGCAGACCCCAGTGCGGACCCACGCTGCCCTCCAGCGCCCGCTTCCAGGGCTGGTCGATGGCCTCCATCAGGTGGTAGTCCAGGCCCATACCCGCCGCGCGGGCGGTGAACTCGCGCACGAAGACCGCCTGCGCGGCGGGCGAGGGCAGGGCGGCACCGCGCCGCTCGCCGGCCGAGGGCCAGCCAACCTCGCCGATCACCACGGGCTTGCCCGGGAAGCGCGCCTGCACCTGGGCGAGGCGCTGCAGCGCCACGGCCACCGCGCGATCGGCGGGCACGCCTTCCCAGTAGGGCAGCAGGTGCACGGTGATGAAGTCGACATGGGCGGCGAGCTCGGGCTGCGCGAGCCAGATATGCCAGGGCTCGGCGGTGGAGACCGGCTGGTCGATGCTGGCGCGCACCCGGTCGAGCTGACGGCGCAGCTGGGCCGGCGGCAGACTGCGCCGCAGCTGGGTCTCGTTGCCGACGATCACCCGCTCCACGGCCGTGTGGCGGCGCGCGGTGCGCAGCGCCGCGGCGATCTCGCGCTCATCGGCCTGCGGGTCGCCGTCGAGCCAGGCACCGAGCGTGACGCGCAGCCCGTGCCGCTGGGCGATGGCGGGCAGTGCCTCCAGCCCCTGCGCACCATAGGTGCGCACCCGCCGGGTGAGATGCGACAGCGTGAGCATGTCGGCGGCCAGGCCGGCCGGCTCCGCAGGTCGGCCGTCTCGGGCATCATCCCAGCGGTGCTGCGGGCTGTAGGCCACGCCGGCCAGGGGCACCGGCGCGCCGGGCGCATCGGGCGCGCTGAGCGGCCGGTTCAGGCCCGCCCATGCCGCCAGGCTCAGCAGCGCCACCAGCAGCGCGATGCCGGCGGCCCGAGCCAGCGCGGGCAGCCAGGCGCCCAGCATTCGCCCGCGGGCGATCTTCACGAGAGGCAATCCGGACCGAACATGGCGCGAATCGTGCCCGAAACATGCCGCGGCGTCTGAGAGTGCGGTCGCTGCCGTGGGGAATGTCGCGCGCGGCCCTGGCGCTGGCCTTGCCGTCGGCGACGCTCCTGCTCCTGCTCGGCTGGCTTCTGGGACAGGTCCTGCCGCAGCCGGTCGAACCCCTGTCCGGCACCGCGGCAGTCCCGTCGACCCGGGAGGCGCCGACCGCGCCCACGACGGCTCCGGCCGAGGGCGCGTCACGCCTGCCCTGCGTGTCCTACGCGCCCTTCCGTCGCCCGGGTCACACCCCCTTCGACCCCGACCTGCGGGTCAGCCCGGCGCAGATCGAGGCCGACCTGCGCCTGCTCGCCACGGTCACCGGCTGCGTGCGCACCTACGGGGTATCGCAGGGCCTGGAGGCGGTGCCGGCAATCGCCCGACGGGTCGGCCTGCGGGTGCTGCTCGGCGCCTGGATCGGCAGCAACCCGGTCGACGATGATCGCGAGCTCGCTCATGCGATCGCCCTGGCCCGCGAGCATGCCGATGTGATCGATCTGCTGCTGGTGGGCAACGAGGTGCTGCTGCGCGGCGAGCGTACGCCAGCCTCGCTGGTGGCCCTGCTCGATCGGGCTCGGCGCGAGCAGCCGGTGCCGGTGGCCTACGCCGATGTCTGGGCCTACTGGCTGCGGCACGCCGAGGCGCTGCGCGGTCATGTCGATGTGGCCGCGGTGCATGTGCTGCCGTACTGGGACGATGAGCCGGTGGCCATCGCGCACGCGGTGGACCATGTGGCGCAGACCCTGGCGGCGATGCGCACGGCGCTGGCGCCGCTGCCGGTGTTCATCGCCGAGACCGGCTGGCCGGCGGCGGGCCGTCAGCGCGGACCGGCTGCACCCGGCGCCCTGGCGCAGAACCAGCTGGTGCGCGGGCTTGTGCAGGCCCGCATCGACTGGGGATGGCAGCCCGGCTGGAACCTGATCGAGGGCTTCGACCAGCCCTGGAAGCGGGCGCTGGAGGGTGCCATGGGCGGCTACTGGGGCGTGTTCACCGCGGCTGGCGATCGCCGGGTGATTGCGGATGGCCCGGTGGTGCCCGACCCGGCGGCGGCGTGGGGCCTGCTCGCGGCCCTGGCCGGTGCGCTGTCTGGCGCGCTGGTTGCAGGCAGGCTGGGGGCAGCCCGCCTGCCGCTGGCGATCGCTGGCGCGCTGATCGCGGCCCTTGCCCAGCAGCAGATCGCGTCGCTCGCGTTGTGGAGCCTGGGGCCCGGGCAGACGGCGCTCGGTGCGCTGGCGGCAGTGCCCGCCCTGATCTGCGCGCTGCTGGCGGCGCTGCAGCTGGCGCGCGCCGTCGCCGCTGCGGGCCCTTGGCTCGACCGTGCCCACGCGCTTGCCCTGGCGCTCTGCCTGCTGCTGGTGCTGCAAGTGCTGGTCGACGGCCGCTACCGGCCCCTGCTCTGGCCGATGTTCGGCGCGCCGGCGGTGCTGATGCCCGCCCTGTGGCTGGCCGGTCGCCTGCCGCCGCCTCGCCCGGACGCCCTCGGCGGCTCACTGCGGATCGCGCTGGCCGTGGCTCTGGCGACGGCCGCCCTCGCCCTGCTCTGGCAGGAGGGTCTGGTCAACCACCAGGCCTGGCTCGCCGCGCTGGCCTGCCTGGGCCTCGCCCTGCCCGCGGTTCACGGCGCCGGACGCCAGACCACCACCTGATCGACCGCGTAGCGTGCGCAGGGCGCCCGCTCGCCCGCATCAGCGTGACACCGTCCCCGCCTGCGCCGACGGCGCCGGCAGACCGCTGCCGAAGGCGCGCAGCATCATCGCGGTGAGGTCGTGCAGCCCGCCCAGCGCCGGGCCGCCGGGTTCCATGCCCGGCCGGAAGCCCTGCGCGGTGAAGCGGGCCAGCAGCGCCGGGTCGCGCGAGATCACATGCACCGGCACCCGCCAGGATGCGCCCTCCCCGGTGACGCTGGCCGCCGGCTGGTGGTCGCCCACCAGCACATGGATCGATTCTCTCGGCTCGGGCCGGGCCAGCCAGGCGCCCAGCCAGCGGTAGGCGTAGCTCACGCTGCGCAGGTAGTC
>NZ_CEXFHW010000039.1:0-25216 GCF_982640115.1 Quisquiliibacterium sp.
GTCCTCGGGGTGCTGCTCGAAGAGCGCCTGCACGCTGGCCAGGTCGTTGAACTGGGCGACCAGGGTGTGACGGGCGAGATCGGGCGGCACGCCTGCCGAGCTCGGCGTGCCGAAAGCCAGCGCACCCGAGCCAGCCTTCACGAGCAGGCTGTCGGCCGTGCCGTGGTAGCAGCCTTCGAACTTGAGGATCTTGCTGCGGCCGGTGTAGCCGCGTGCCAGCCGGATGGCCGACATGGCCGCCTCGGTGCCCGAGCTGGTGAAGCGCACCTTCTCGACATGCGGGAACAGCGCGCACAGCCGCTCGGCGAGATCGCTCTCGAGGGTGTTGGGCGCGCCGAAGGACAGGCCGCGGGTGGCCGCCTGCTGCACGGCTGCCACCACGCGCGGATGCGACTGGCCGGCGATCATCGGCCCCCAGGAGCCGAGATAGTCGATGTAGCGGCGGCCCTCGACATCCCAGAGGTAGGCGCCCTCGGCGCGATCGATGAAACGCGGCGTGCCGCCCACCGCGCGGAAGGCGCGCACCGCCGAATTGACACCGCCCACCAGCACGCGCTTGGCGCGCTCGAATTCCGCTGCATTGGTCGTCATTGCCCGTGTGTCCGTGCTGAAGGGTTGAACCGTCCGCCCGGGCGGCCAGCGGCCCCGGCGGGTCGGCGCCAGTCTAAACGCTCGTTGACGCGGGCGCGTGTCAGCGGCCGCGATAACGGCCCGATGCACGCCCAGGGATGCGCGAGACGGGCAGCGCCGCCCTGATCAGGCGATGAGCGCGGCGTCGAGCGACCCGAGCGGGCCGTAGTCGGCCCGGACCCGGTCGCCGGGCGCGACCGGCAGCGGCACGATGCAGGTGCCGGTGGTGACCAGGTCGCCCGCCTTCAGCCCCGGCCCGTGCCGGGAGAGCTCGTTGGCGATCCAGGTGAGCGCGAGGCGCGGATCGCCCAGCACATTGGCGCCCTGCCCGCGGGCCGCGACCTCGCCACCGCGCCAGACCTGCACCGGATGCGCGGCAAGGTTGACCTCGCGCCAGCCCGGCGCCATGGCCGGTCCGACCACCAGCCAGCAGGCGCAGGCGAAGTCGGCGATCAGCTGGGGTGCGCCCACCCGGGCGAAGTCGTGGTAGCGCGAGTCGGGGATCTCGATGGCCGGGTGCAGATCGGCCACCGCGACCATGACCTCGTCCTGGGACCAGGGCTGCGAGCGGGGCGCAAGCGCCCGGCCCATGCGGAAGGCGAACTCGGCCTCGACCACCGCCATGCGGCTCGTGCCGATGGCCACCGCTGCGCCCGGCTCGCGCAGGCGGTCGGCGAGCAGCCGGCCCGCCAGCGGGCCATCGACCCCGATGTGCTGCTGGCCGGCCTGGCTGGTGGCGGCAATCTTCCAGCCCACCACCGGCTGGCCGGTCAGCGCGGCAAGCTCGGCCTGTGCCAGGTAGGCCGCCGCCCGATCGGCGGGCCGGCAGGCCTGCGGCAGGGCATCGGTGGCGCCCCCGCCCTGCCACAGCGGCAGCAGGTGGCGGGCGGCCTCGCGCGCCGCGCTCATGGCGCCCCCGGCTTTCCGAGCAGCGACTCGATCTCGGCGGCAAGCGCAGCCGGCTCGACCTGCGGGGCGTGGCGGGTGACCGTGCTGCCGTCGCGGGCGACGAGGAACTTGGTGAAGTTCCACTTCACCGCCTGGGAGCCGAGCAGACCCGGCGCCTGGGCGGTGAGCCACTGCCAGAGCGGATGGGCCTGATCGCCGTTGACATCGACCTTCGCGAAGAGCGGAAAGTCGACCCCGAAGTTGCGCTCGCAGAAGCTGCCGATCTCGGCGGCGTCGCCCGGCTCCTGCGCGCCGAACTGGTTGCAGGGAAAGCCGAGCACCACCAGACCCTGGTCACGGTAGCGCTCGTGCAGGGCCTGCAGTCCGGCGTACTGCGGGGTGAAGCCGCAGCGGCTGGCGGTATTCACGGCCAGCACCACCTTGCCGGCGTAACGGGAGAGCTTGACGGGTTTGCCATCGAGGCCGCGAGCCTCGAAATCGCCGAGTGTGGGCATGGTCAGGTGCTTTCTGGAGCGGCGCCGAAGACGCCTTGGGGTACGGGCGCGTCGGCCGGCTCGACCCGGACCGCGCAGTACTTGAACTCGGGGATCTTGCCGTGCGGATCGAGCGCCGGGTTGGTGAGCAGGTTGGCCGCGGCCTCGGTGTAGGCAAAGGGCAGGAAGACCGTGCCTGCGGCCACGCCCTCATCGGCCCTGGCGGTGAGCAGGATGCTGCCGCGACGCGAACTCAGGCGCAAGCCGGCGCCGGCGGCCACGCCCAGTCGGGCAAGTTCCGACGGATGCAGCGCGGCGGTGGCGGTGGGCTCGATCGCCTGCAGCACCCCGGCGCGCCGGGTCATCGCGCCGGTGTGCCAGTGCTCGAGCAGACGGCCGGTGATCAGCACGAAGGGATAGGCCGCGTCGGGCTGCTCGTCAGCCAGGCCGGGTTGCGCGGGCACCAGCCGGGCGCGGCCATCGGCCGTGGGGAAGCGATCGGCGAACACCACCGGATGGCCGGGATCGGTCTCGTCGGGGCAGGGATAGGTGACCGAGCCCTCGCGCTGCAGACGCGCCCAGGAGATGCCGCGGATCGAGTCCATGGCCTGGCGCATCTCCTCGAAGACCTCGCCGACATCGCGGTAGCGCCAGGGCAGGCCGAGCTCGGCGGCCATGCGCTGGATGATCCAGAGATCGCGCCGCGCCTCGCCAGGCGGGCTGAGCGCCGCGCGGCCGAGCTGCACCATGCGGTCGGTGTTGGTGAAGCTGCCGTCCTTCTCGGCGAAGGCCGAGGCCGGCAGGATGACATCGGCCAGCATCGCGGTCTCGGTGGGGAAGATGTCCTGCACCACCAGCCAGTCGAGCGCGGCGAGCGCCTGCCGCGCATGGGCGAGGTCGGGGTCGGACATCGCCGGGTTCTCGCCCATGATGTACATGCCGCGCACCTGGCCCGCGATCGCGGCGTGCAGGATCTCGACCACGGTGAGGCCGGGCCGCGGGTCGATGGGCGCGCCCCACAGCCGCTCCAGGCGGGCCCGATGGCTGTCATCGTCGACCCGGTGATAGTCGGGCAGCATCATCGGGATCAGTCCGGCATCGGAGGCGCCCTGGACATTGTTCTGGCCGCGCAGCGGATGCAGACCGGTGCCGGGGCGACCGATCTGGCCGGTGACCATGGCCAGCGCGATCAGGCAGCGGACATTGTCGGTGCCGTGCACATGCTGGGAGATGCCCATGCCCCAGAAGATCATCGAGGCGCGGCTGCGGGCGTAGCGCCGCGCCACCGCGCGCAGGGTCTCGGGCGCGATGCCACAGATCGGCGCCATGGCCTCGGGCGTGCAGTGCGACACCGCGGCGGCGAGTTCCTCGAAGTGACGGGTGCGCTCGCGCACGAAAGTCTGGTCGACCAGGCCCTCGGCGATGATCACCTGCAGCAGCGCATTGAGCAGCGCGACATCGCTGTCGGGCCGGAACTGCAGCGCATGGGTGGCCAGGCGGGAGAGCTCGGTGCGGCGCGGGTCGGCCACGATCAGCGTGGCGCCGCGATGCACCGCATTCTTGATGAAGGTGGCGGCCACCGGATGATTGACGGTGGGATTGGCGCCGATCACCAGGATGCACTCGGCCAGCAGCGCATCGCTCACCGGATTGGAGACCGCGCCCGAACCCACACCCTCGAGGAGGGCCGCCACCGAGGAGGCATGACACAGCCGCGTGCAGTGGTCGACATTGTTGGTGCCGAAGCCGGTGCGCACCAGCTTCTGGAAAAGATAGGCCTCCTCGTTGCTGCCCTTGGCCGAGCCGAATCCGGCCAGCGCCGAGGGGCCATGGGCATCGCGCAACCGGGCCAGGCCGCCGCCGGCAAGCGCCAGCGCCTCGTCCCAGCTGGCGGGCCGGAAGTCATCGCGCCAGTCGGCCGGCACGCCGCGCTCGGGCAGGCGCTTGGGGCGGCCCGCGCGGCGCACCAGCGGCACGGTGAGCCGCTGCGGGCTGTGGACATAGTCGAAGCCGAAGCGGCCCTTCACGCACAGCCGGCCATGATTGGCCGGCCCGTCGCGGCCCTCGACCCGCCGGATGCGATTGCCGGCCACCCGGTAGGTGACCTGGCAGCCCACGCCGCAGAACGGGCACAGGGAGTCCACCGCGGTGTCGTCGGCCTGCGGCCAGGCCGGTTCGCCCGCCTGCTCGCCGCCCAGAGGCAGGCGAGGCGCGAGCGCGCCGGTGGGGCAGGCCTGCACGCACTCCCCGCAGCCCACGCAGCTGGACGCGCCCAGGGCGAGGTCGGCGTCGAACACGATGCGGGCCTGCTCGCCGCGGCCGGCATAGCCGATCACATCATTGCCCTGGACCTCGCGGCAGGCGCGCACGCAGCGGCCGCACTGGATGCAGGCATCGAGGCTGACCGCGATCGTGGGATGCGAGCGATCGGCCTGCGGCTGCGCGCGCGGCGCGAAGCGACCCGGGCGGGCCTGCAGTTCGCGGGCCCAGCGGCGCAGTTCGGAGTCGGGCGAGGCCGCGCCCACCTCGGCATCGGCCAGCAGCAGTTCGATCACCATGCGTTGCGCCGCACGCGCGCGCTCGCTGGCGGCATCGACCCGCATGCCGGGGGTCGGCGCGCGACAGCAGGACGGCGCGAGCACGCGCTCTCCGGCGATCTCGACGACACAGGCCCGGCAGTTGCCATCGGGCCGCAGGCCGTCGCGGTGACACAGGCGCGGGATGCTCACACCCGCGCGTTCGGCGGCCTGCAGGATGGATTCGCCCGGCTGCGCCGAAACCGTGCGGCCGTCGAGCTCGAAGACGATCGGCGCCGCGGCCGGCGCGAGGACCGCGCTCATGACCGGTCTCCCGGGGATGCCGGGGATGCCGGGGATGCCGGGGATGCCGTGCCCGCCGGGGATGGCGCATCACCGGCCCCGCCCGCACCGGGCGGCACCGGCCCGATCACCTCGTCGGCAAAGCGATCCAGCACACCGAGCAGCAGGTTGGGCGCGGCCTGCCCCAGGCCGCAGATCGAGGCATCGGCCATGGTGCGGGCGAGCTCGCGCAGCAGCGGGCCATCCCAGCGCGGCTCGGCCATCAGCACGGCAGCCTTGGCGGTGCCGACCCGGCAGGGCGTGCACTGGCCGCAGGACTCGTCGCGGAAGAAGCCCATCATGGCGCTGGCCGCGTCACGGGCGCGGTCGGCCTGCGAGAGCACCACCACCGCGGCCGATCCGATGAAGCAGCCATGCGGCTGAAGCGTGTCGAAGTCGAGCGGCAGATCGGCCATGTCGGCGGGCAGGATGCCGCCCGATGCCCCTCCCGGCAGCCAGGCATGCAGGCGATGGCCCGGCGCCATGCCGCCGCAGTGCTCGTCGATGAGCTCGCGCAGGCTGATGCCGGCCGGGGCGATGTGCACCCCAGGCCGCTGCACCCGGCCCGAGACCGAGAAGGCGCGCAACCCGACACGGCCACGGCGGCCCTGCCCGGCGAAGACCGGCGGCCCGTGCTGCAGGATGCGCTGCGCCCAGACCAGGGTCTCGACATTGTTGACCAGGGTGGGTCGGCCGAAGAGGCCGACTTCGGCCACATAGGGTGGGCGCAGCCGCGGCGCGCCCCGACGGCCCTCGATCGACTCGATGAGCGCGCTCTCCTCGCCGCAGATGTAGGCCCCGGCGCCGCGACGCAGGTGCACTTCCGGCAAGTGCTCGGCGGGCACCGGCGGATCGGCGCGCAGCAGCGCAAGCTCGCGCTCGAGCAGCGCGCGCAGCCCGGGGTATTCGTCGCGCAGGTACAGGTAGCAGGCCTGTGCCTGCACCGCACGGGCCGCGATCAGCATCCCGGCGATCAGCGCATGGGGATCGGTCTCGAGGAAATGCCGGTCCTTGAAGGTGCCGGGCTCGCCCTCGTCGGCGTTGACCACCAGCAGGCGCGGCCCGGGCTGGCCGGCCACGATCTGCCACTTGCGCCCGGTGGGAAAGCCTGCGCCGCCCAGGCCGCGCAGGCCGGCCTCGGTGAGGCGGGCGAAGACGGCGGCGGGACTGAGCTCGCCCGAGTGCAGCGCCACCAGTGGCTGGTAGCGGCCCTGCGCGAGCGCCTCGCGATAGCCCGGTGCGGCCGGCAGGGGGCAGCGCCCGCCGGCAGGGTCGGCCAGTGCCAGACCGGTCTGCGCCAGCACTGCCGGCGCACTGGCCGGTGCCACCGGATGCTGTCCGACCACGGCCGCCGGCGCGGCATCACAGCGGCCCACACAGGGCACCCGCTGAAGGCGCACCGAGGGCCCGAGCGTGGCGGCCAGCTCCTCGGCCAGCGCCGCAGCTCCGGCGAGTCGGCAGGACAGCGAATCGCAGACCCGTACCGTGAGCGAGGGGGGCGGCGCCTCGCCCTCGGCGAGCACATCGAAGTGGTGATAGAAGCTTGCCACCTCATGGACCTCGGCAGGCGCCAGACGCAGCGCCTCGGCCAGCGCCAGCAGCAGCGGTGCCGGCAGGCAGCCCTGGGTGTCCTGGAGCCGGTGCAGGTACTCGATCAGGCGGTCACGCTGCGGCGTCTCGCCGGCGAGCATGACCCGGATCTGTTCGCGCGCCGCGGGGTCGATGACCGCGCCCTTGGGTCGGCCCGGCGGCCGACGGAAATGGATCGCCTGCATGGCCACGACTCTACCCGAGGCGCGGGCTGCGGCGCTGCGGCCACGCGCAGGACCGGATCGGGCAGGATCGCTGCCGCATGGCGACACGCCGGATCAGGCCGGCCATCGGCCCGGGAAAGCCGGTTCAGAGATCGAGCTCCACCGAGGCGAGGTGCTCGGGCACCGCCACCGGCCAGCCGAGCCGCTCCTCGATGCGCTGGCGCAGGGTGTCGGTGGCATCGGGCTCGCCGTGCACGAGATAGACCTGACGCGGCGCCCGTCGCGCGGTGGCCAGCCAGGCCAGCAGCTCGTCGGCGTCGGCATGTGCCGACCAGGCATCGATGTTCTCCACCCGCGCGCGCACCGGATGCCACTCGCCATGGATGCGCACCTCGCGGGCGCCCGCCACGAGATGGGCACCGCGCGTGCCGCCGGCCTGGTAGCCGACGAAGACGATGCGGTTGCGCGGATCGGGCGCCAGCGCCTTCAGGTGATGCAGCACCCGGCCGCCGGTGGCCATGCCGCTGGCGGCAATGATCACCGAGGGCATGCTCAGGCCTGCCAGCGCGCGCGACTGGTCGGGGGTGTTCACCAGCCGGGCCACCGAGCACATGGCCCGGCACTCGGCCACGCTCAGGCGATGCAGCGTGCGGTAGCGGCGATAGAGCGCGGTGGCATCGATCGCCATGGGCGAGTCGAGGAAGACCGGGAGATCGGGGATCTCGCCGCGGGCCTTCAGACGCGACAGCGCGAGCATCACCGTCTGGGCGCGACCGACCGCGAACGAGGGGATCAGCACCGTGCCGCCGGCACCGGCGGTTTCACGGATGATCCGGGCGAGCGTGGCTTCGGCCTCGTCGACGGGATGGGTGCGATTGCCATAGGTGGATTCGAGCAGCAGCCAGTCGGCTCCGTCGAAGCGCGCCGGCGCGCGCATGATCGGGTCATTGGGACGACCCAGGTCGCCGGAGTGCAGCAGCGAGCGCTCGCCGCGTCGCAGCCGCACCGAGGCCGCGCCGAGCAGGTGCCCGGCCGGTTCGAGGCTGACATGCAGACCCTCGCCGAGATCGAGCGGCGCGCCGAAGGGCAGCTCGCGAAAGCGCGCGATGGCCTTGAGCGCGTCGTCGACGGTGTAGAGCGGTTCGGCCGGCGCATGGCGGCTGTAGCCATGACGGTTGGCGTACTTCGCCTCCTCTTCCTGCAGGTGCGCGCTGTCCCTGAGCAGGATCTCGCACAGGTCGCGGGTGGCCGGCGAGGCGTAGATCGGCCCCCGGAACCCGTCGCGCACCAGCGCCGGCAGCCAGCCGCTGTGGTCGAGGTGGGCATGACTGACGATCACTGCGTCGATGCGGCGCGCGGCCACCGGCAAGGGCAGACGGTTGCGCAGGCGAAGCTGCTTGTAGCCCTGGAACAGGCCGCAATCGACCAGCACGGTGCGTCCACCGCCCTGCAGCAGGTAGCGCGAACCGGTGACCGTGCCCGCCGCGCCGGCGAAGGTGAGTTTCATGCCGGCGCTACTGGAAGAAGTCCTTGACCTTGTCCATCCAGCCCTTGGACTGCGGACTGTGCTTGGGATCCTGGAGCGTGGTCTCGAACTCGCGCAGCAGCTTCTTCTGGCGGTCATTGAGCCGCACCGGCGTCTCGAGGGAGACATGGGCGTAGAGGTCGCCGGGATAGCTGGAGTGGTAACCCTTGATGCCCTTGCCGCGCAGCCGGAAGGTCTTGCCCGACTGGGTGCCTTCGGGCAGCTCGATCTCGGCACGGCCGTGCAGCGTGGGCACCTGGATCTTGCCGCCGAGCGCCGCGGTCACGAAGGAGATCGGGATCTCGCAGTGCAGGTCGTCGCCCTCGCGCTGGAAGACCGAATGCTCCTTGACCTTGATCTCGACATACAGATCGCCGGGCGGCCCGCCGTTGACACCGGGCTCGCCATTACCCGAGATGCGGATGCGCATGCCGTCGTCGATGCCGGCCGGGATCTTCACTTCCAGCGTGCGCGACTTCTTCAGCCGACCGGCGCCGTCGCAGGCCGTGCAGGGATCGGCGATCACCTTGCCGCGCCCGTGGCAGGTGGGGCAGGTCTGCTGGATGGAGAAGAAGCCCTGCTGCATGCGCACCGTGCCCTGGCCGCTGCAGGTGCCGCAGACCTTGGGCTTGGTGCCGGGCTTGGCGCCGCTGCCGGCGCAGACCTCGCAGGATTCCCAGCTTGGCACCCGGATCTCGGAGGCGAAGCCGGCCGCGGCCTGCTCGAGGGTGATCTCCATGCCGTAGCGCAGATCGGCGCCGCGGTAGACATTGGCGCCGCCGCCGCCACCGCCGCGGCCGCGGCCCTGGCCGAAGATGTCACCGAAGATGTCGCCGAAGACATCGGAGAACCCGCCCTGCCCGCCGGGCCCGCCGCCGCCACCGGCCGAGGGATCGACGCCGGCATGGCCGAAGCGGTCGTAGGCCTCGCGCTTGCGGGCATCGGAGAGCACCTCGTAGGCCTCCTTGACCTCCTTGAACTTGTCCTCGGCGCTCTTGTCGTCGGGATTGCGGTCGGGGTGGTGCTTCATCGCGAGCTTGCGATAGGACTTCTTGAGCTCGTCCTCGCTCGCGGTCTTCGCTACCCCCAGCACCTCGTAGTAATCACGCTTGGCCATTCGTCTGTTCCCGTGCCCCGTGGGGGCGATCCGTCCTGGGTCGGCTTCGATCGACCCTCATGCGCCTGAAGCGACAAGGACCGCTGACCACGACGGTGGTCAGCGGTCCGCTGTCGGGTGGCCGTGCGCCTCAGCCGCGCTTGACTTCCTTGAAGTCGGCGTCGACCACATCATCATCGGCCGGCTTGCGCGCCTCGGGCCCGCTCGCCGCGGCGCCCGGCCCCCCGGCCGCACCAGCGGCGCCGGCTGCGCCCTGTTCCGCCTGCATCTTCGCGGCCATGAGTTCGCCGATCTTCTGCGCGGCGGTGGCCAGCGCGGCGGTACGCGACTCGATCTCGGCCTTGTCCTCGCCCTTGACCGACTCCTCGAGGGCCTTGATCGCATCGTCGATGCGGCCCTTGTCCTCGGCGCCGATCTGCTCGCCGTACTCGGTGAGCGACTTCTTCACCGAATGGGCCATGGCCTCGGCCTGGTTGCGGGCGTTGGCGAGCTCGACCCGCTTGTGGTCCTCGGCAGCGTTGACCTCGGCGTCCTTCACCATCTTCTGGATCTCGCCCTCGGACAGACCCGAGTTCGCCTTGATGGTGATCTTGTTCTCCTTGCCGCTGGCCTTGTCGCGGGCCGAGACATGCAGGATGCCGTTGGCATCGATATCGAAGGCAACCTCGATCTGCGGCATGCCACGCGGCGAGGGCGGGATGCCCTCGAGGTTGAACTCACCAAGCAGCTTGTTGCCCGCGGCAAGCTCGCGCTCGCCCTGGAAGACCTTGATGGTCACCGCCGGCTGGTTGTCCTCGGCGGTGGAAAACACCTGCGAGTGCTTGGTCGGGATGGTGGTGTTGCGCTTGATCATGGCGGTCATGACGCCGCCGAGGGTCTCGATGCCCAGCGACAGCGGGGTGACGTCGAGCAGGAGCACATCCTTGCGCTCACCGGAGAGCACCGAACCCTGCACGGCCGCGCCCACCGCCACCGCCTCGTCGGGGTTGACATCCTTGCGCGGCTCCTTGCCGAAGAACTCCTTGACCGCGTCCTGCACCTTGGGCATGCGGGTCATGCCGCCCACCAGGATGACATCGTCGATGTCGGAGGCCTTCACGCCGGCGTCCTTCATGGCCAGGCGGCAGGGCTCGACGGTGCGCGCGATCAGGTCGTCGACCAGCGCCTCGAGCTTGGCGCGGGTGAGCTTCATGTTCAGGTGCTTCGGCCCGGAGGCGTCGGCGGTGATGTAGGGCAGGTTCAGGTCGGTGGCCTGGCTGGACGAGAGCTCGATCTTGGCCTTCTCGGCGGCCTCCTTCAGGCGCTGCAGCGCGAGCACATCCTTGGCGAGGTCGACGCCCTGCTCCTTCTTGAACTCGGCGATCACGTGATCGATGATCCGCTGGTCGAAGTCCTCGCCGCCCAGGAAGGTGTCACCGTTGGTGGAGAGCACCTCGAACTGCTTTTCGCCGTCGACATCGGCAATCTCGATGATCGAGACATCAAACGTGCCGCCACCGAGGTCATAGACCGCGATCTTGCGGTCCTTGCCGGCGGCCTTGTCCAGGCCGAAGGCCAGCGCCGCGGCGGTAGGCTCGTTGATGATGCGCTTGACATCCAGGCCGGCGATGCGCCCGGCGTCCTTGGTGGCCTGACGCTGGCTGTCGTTGAAGTAGGCCGGCACCGTGATCACCGCCTCGGTGATTTCCTCGCCGAGGTAGTCCTCGGCGGTCTTCTTCATCTTGCGCAGCACCTCGGCCGAGACCTGCGGCGGGGCCAGCTTGCGGTCACGCACGCCCACCCAGGCATCGCCGTTGTCGGCCTTGACGATGCCGTAGGGCATGAGATTGATGTCCTTCTGGACTTCCTTCTCCTCGAACTTGCGGCCGATCAGACGCTTGACCGCATACAGGGTGTTGCGCGGGTTGGTCACCGCCTGCCGCTTGGCCGGCGCACCGACCAGGATCTCGCCGTCTTCCATGTAGGCGATGATGGACGGGGTGGTGCGGGCGCCCTCGGAGTTCTCGATCACCTTGGGCTGGCCGCCCTCCATGATCGCGACGCAGGAGTTGGTGGTGCCCAGGTCGATGCCGATGATCTTTGCCATGTCGTGTGTCCTTGGGAAATGCGGTTGTCCGTTGGATGCCTAGATGTGCCTGCGCGGCCGGAATTCAAGTCGGGGCGATCGACTCAGCCCTGGGCGACCACCACCATCGCGGGCCGCAGCACCCGCTCGTTGATCAGGTAGCCCTTCTGCAGCACCGTCACCACATGGTTGGGCGCCACCGGCGGCTGGGTGCCGGCCGCGGGCACGGTGGAGATCGCCTGGTGCCGGTTGGGGTCGAACTTCTCGCCCACCGGATTGATCTCGAGCACGCGGTTCTTCTCGAAGGCGCTGGCCAGCTGCCGAAGGGTGGCCGACACCCCCTCGCGCAGGCTGTCCACCGAGGGAGCAGCCACCGTCAGGGCCATCTCGAGGCTGTCGCGCACCGGCAGCAGGCTCTCGGCGAAGCCCTCGATCGCGAACTTGTGCGCCTTGGCGATGTCTTCCTGGGCGCGCCGGCGGATGTTCTGCATCTCGGCCTGCGCCCGCACGAACTGGTCGTAGAACTCGTCGGCCTTGCGCTGGGCCGTGGCCAGCTCCGCGGCGAGATCGATGCCCTGGGCGGGTTCGCCGGTGGCGCCGGGATCCTGATCGGTTCCGGAAGGCATCGGGTGGTCAGTCTGCGGATCGGCCATCCGCGTCTCCTTTGAGCAATGATTTCAGGGACTTGCGCCGGCAGTCACCGGCTGACGCGAGGACATGGGGGCGTTTGGCGGGATTTCAAGCCCCCGCCCCGTGCGGGTCGCGACGCCCGCAGGGCGCCGCGGATCAGCGCGCCGCGCCCGCCGCGCGGGCCCGCTCGAGCCGCTGGGCGAGCCGGGCATCGAGGCAGGCCTGCGTCGCGGCGTCGGGCCGGGCGGTGGGCCAGCCCTGCAGGTGGCGCCCGACCAGACCGGTGAGGCCGTGGATGAAGGCGGGGCTGTCGTTCAGGCAGGGGATGTACGAAAACCCCCGCCCGCCGGCCTCCTCGTAGGTGGCCTTGCCCTCGATCGCGATCTCCTCGAGGGTCTCGAGACAGTCGGCCACGAAGCCGGGGCACAGCACATCCAGGCGCTCGGTGCCCTGCCGGCCCAGCTCGCGCAGCGTGGCCTCGGTGTAAGGCTGCAGCCAGCGGGCCCGCCCGAGGCGGCTCTGGAAACTCACCCGCCAGCGCTCGCGCGGCAGCTCGAGCGCCTCGGCGAGCAGTCGGGCGGTGACCAGACACTCGCAATGGTAGGGGTCGCCCTGCAGCAGGGTGCTCTCGGGCACCCCGTGGAAGCTCATGAGCAGCTGGCCCGGCTGACCCTCGCTGCGCCAGTGGGCCCGCACCCGGTCGGCCAGCGCGGCGATGTAGCCGGGATCATCATGGAAGTGCTTGATGGTGCGCAGCTCGGGCGGGTTGCGCCACCCGGCGATCTCGCGCATGACCGCGTCGAGCGCCGTGCCGACGCTGGAGCCGGCGTACTGCGGGTACAGCGGCAGCACCAGCAGTCGGGTGAGATTGCGCTCGCGCAGCTCGCGCAGGACCGAGCCCACCGAGGGCTCGCCGTAGCGCATGGCCAGCGCCACCGAGACGCGATGGCCGGCCTCGCCGAGGTAGCCGCCCAGCAGCGCGGCCTGACGACGGCTGTGCACCGCGAGCGGTGAGCCTTCATCGGTCCAGATGCTGGCGTACTTCTCGGCCGAACGGGCGGGCCGGGTACGCAGGATGATGCCGTGCAGGATCGGCATCCAGACCGCACGCGGGATCTCGATCACCCGCGGATCGGCGAGAAACTCGGCGAGATAGCGGCGCACCGCGCCGGCCTCGGGCGCCTGTGGCGTGCCGAGCTGGACCAGCAGCACGCCGGTGGTCTCGGGCTGGTCGTGCCGGAACCCGGCGGCGGCGGTGAATCGGCTCATGGACGCGACAGCACCTCAGCGCCGCCAGGCGGGCGGACGCTTGTCGATGAAGGCCTGCACCCCTTCCAGGGTGTCGGGCGCCATCATGTTGCAGGCCATGGTCTGGCCGGCGAGCTGGTAGGCAGCGTCGATGCCCATCTCGAGCTGGCGGTAGAACAGCCCCTTGCCCGCCGCAATGGCCACCGCCGGCTTGGCGATGATGGCATCGGCCAGGGCGCGCACCTCGGCATCGAGGCGGTCGGCAGGCACCACCCGGTTGACCAGCCCGCGCTCGCGGGCCTGCTCGGCATCGATGAACTCGCCGGTGACCAGCATCTCGAAGGCCGCCTTGCGGGAGAGATTGCGGCTGAGCGCCACTGAAGGTGTGGCGCAGAAGAGCCCGAGATTGACCCCGGACACCGCGAAGCGCGCCTCGGCCGCGGCCACGGCGAGGTCGCACATGGCCACCAGCTGGCAGCCGGCGGCCGTGGCCATGCCGTGGACCCGGGCGATGACCGGCTGCGGCATGCCCTGGAGGGTGGTCATCAGCCGGGTGCAGTCGGCAAACAGCGCCTGGTAGAACGGCAGCGAGGGCTCGGCGCGCATCTCGCGCAGATCGTGGCCGGCGCAGAAGGCCTTGCCGGCGGCCGCGATGATCACCACGCGCACCGAGGCATCGGCCGCGATGCGCTCGAGCTCACCGCGCAAGGCCGCCATCATGGCGGCGCTGAGCGGGTTGAACTGCGCCGGTCGGTTCAGGGTGAGCGTGACCGCCCCGCCCTGGGTGGCGACGAGCACCAGCGGCTCGGTGAGCTCTTGGGGGACGGCGGCCATGTCGGCACTCCGGAAATGCGCAGCCCGCCATGCTAACCCGATTGCCGCGCCCGCCCAAGAATGACGCAGTGCGACCGGTGATGACGCGGCATTGCCGGTCAAGGCACTGCGGCCACCGGCCGTCGGCGGCACAAGCCCCTGCCGGGAGCCGGCGCAGGGTCGAGGTTTACACTGCCGTCGACTCCCCATCTCCCAGGTCGCCATGCTCCAGAAGATCCAGGCCGCCGCCTCCCAGGTTGGCCGCGTGGTGGTCGGCAAGCAGCCGCAGATCCGCCTCGCGCTGGCCTGCCTGCTTGCCCGCGGCCACCTGCTGATCGAAGACCTGCCCGGTGTCGGCAAGACCACGCTGGCCCATGCGCTGTCCATCTCGCTGGGTCTCGAGTTCAGCCGCACCCAGTTCACCAACGACCTGTTGCCGGCCGACATCACCGGCACCACGGTGTTCGATCGCGACACCGCCAGCTTCGTGTTCCATCCCGGGCCGGTGTTTTCGCAGGTGCTGCTGGCCGACGAGATCAACCGTGCCTCGCCCAAGACCCAGAGTGCGCTGCTCGAGGCCATGGAGGAGCGGCAGGTCTCGGTCGACGGCAAGCCGCGGCGGCTGCCCGAGCCCTTCTTCGTGATCGCCACCCAGAACCCCTCCGACCAGGTTGGCACCTTCGCCCTGCCGGAGTCCCAGCTCGACCGCTTCCTGATGTGCATCGAGCTCGGGTACCCCGACCCCAGGGCCGAGCGCGCGCTGCTCGAGGGTATCGACCGGCGCGAGATGGTCGCCGGCCTGCAGCCCTGCCTGCAGCCGGCGGAACTGGTCGAGCTGCAGCAGCGGGTTCGGGAGGTGCGCTGCAGCCCGGCCATTCTCGACTACCTGCAGAACCTGCTCACCTTCAGCCGACGCTCGCCGCTGCTGGCCGAGGGCCTCAGCCCGCGCGCCGGGCTGGGTCTGGCCCAGGCCGCGCGCGCCTGGGCGCTGCTCGATGGCCGCAACCATGTGCTGCCCGATGACGTGCAGGCGGTGCTCGGCGCCGTGGCGGGTCACCGCCTGCGGCCCGCCAAGGGCAGCGCCGGTTCGCACCGGGCCCGCGCCGAGCTGGTCGCGGGCATCGTCAAGGGCGTGTCGGTTCCTTGAGCCAGGCTGCCGCCAGCTGGATCGACCGGATCTCGCTGCGCCTGCCCGGGCGGCGGGGGCCGCATGCCGGGCCGCTGCGGCTCGCCCAGCGCAATGTCTATGTGCTGCCCACCCGCGCCGGACTGCTCTATGCGCTGGTGCTCCTGACGATGCTGATCGCCTCGATCAACTACGCGCTCTCTCTGGGGTTCCTGCTCACCTTCCTGCTCGGCGCCGTGGCCATCGTGGGCATGCTGCAGACCTTCCGGAACCTGTCGGCTCTGGAGCTGCGCAGCGGCCGGCTCGAGCCGGTGTTCGCCGGCAGCGCCGCCGAGCTGCATGCCACGGTGGTCGAGGGCCGGGGCCATGACCGATTCGCACTCTCCCTGCGCCCGACCGGCGCTCACGAGCCGGTGCCGATCGATGTGCCCGCCGGCGGGGAGCAGCCCACCGCCCTGGTCTGGACGGCTGACGCGCGCGGCCGGCATCCCCTGCCCCCGATCCGGATCTCCTCCCGCTTTCCGCTGGGCCTGTGGCGGGCCTGGGCCTGGTGGCAGCCAGCCGGCTTCGTGCTCGTCTATCCCGCACCCGAGGCCGCGCCGCCGGCACTGCCTGCGAGCCAGACCCTCGGCGGCGAAGGCACGGGGGGCCGCGCCGGCGAGGAGGATCTCGCCGCGCTGCGCGCCTGGTCGGCCGGCGATTCGCCACGGCGCATTGCCTGGAAGGCGGTCGCCCGCAGCGGCTCCGACGAGCTCCTGGTCAAGCAGTTCGACGGCGCCGAAGGCGGCGAGCTGCTCCTCGACTGGCACAGCCTGCCCAACGGCCTCCCGGCCGAGTCGAGGCTCTCTCGACTGACCGCCTGGGTGATCGAGGCTGACGCCGCCGGCCTGCGCTGGGGTCTGCACCTGCCCGGCCTGGTGATCGAGCCCGGCCAGGGTCCGCAACACCGCGAGCGCTGCCTCGAGGCGCTCGCGCTGGCACGGGTCTGAGCGACAGGCGTCATGGCCCGCGCGTCCATCCCCGAACTGGCACCGCTCGCGCTGCGCCACTCCATGCGCGCGCTCGGCGGCCAACTCGGCGACCAGTGGGAACGGGACCGGCGCGACACCCTGTTCCTGATGAGCGCGGTGGCCCTGGCCGTGCTGCCCGGCCTGTTCCATCTTCCCTGGTGGGTGTCGGTCGGCTTCGGCATGCTCTTCGTGTGGCGCCTCGGCCTGATCTTTTCCGGACGCTGGCTGCCGCGCGACTCGGTGCGCTGGCTGGCCGCGATCGCCTGCACCACCGCGGTCTGGGCTCACTACCGCACCCTGCTCGGACGCGAGCCGGGCGTGGTGCTGCTGGTGCTGTTTCTGGGCCTGAAGCTCATGGAGATGCGCGCCCGGCGCGACCTCTTCGTGGTGATCTTCCTGTGCTTCTTCCTGCTGATCACCAGCTTCTTCCATTCGCAGTCGATGCTCACCGCGGCCTGCGCCGGCCTGGCCGTGCTCGCCCTGGTTACCGCCATGATCACCATGCAGTTCGGGGTGCGCGAGCAGCCTGTCCTGCGCCGATTCCGCAGCGCCGGCGCCCTGCTGCTGCAGGCCCTGCCGCTGGCCGCGCTGATGTTCGCGCTGTTCCCGCGCATCCAGGGCCCCCTCTGGGGGGCACCCGACAGCCAGATGAGCGCGCGCACCGGCCTGTCGGAGTCGATGCAGCCCGGCGCCATCGCCAGTCTGAGCAGTTCCGAGGAGATCGCCTTTCGGGTCAGCTTCGAGGGCAAACCGCCGTCTGCCAAGTCGCTCTACTGGCGCGGGCCGGTGTTCGGCAGCTTCGACGGTCTCAACTGGCGCGAGCTGCAGATGCCCCTGTCGGCCCAGACCGTGCCCACCCTCACCCATGGCGCCAGCCCTCCCCTGGGCTACCGGATCACGCTGGAGCCGCACCAGCGCACCTGGCTGTTCGCGCTCGATGCGCCGGTGGCCGCCAGCGATCTCTCCTTCGATGCACCGCTGCTGCGCCCCGACCTGCAGCTGGTGTCGCGCCAGCCGATCAACGAACGGGTGCGCTACCGGCTCGAGTCGCGCCTCGACTATCGCCTTGGCCTGAACGAGACCCGGTTCAGCCTTCAGCCCTGGCTGGAGCTGCCGCCGGGATTCAATCCCCGCACCCTCGAACTGGCGCAGCGCTGGCGTAACGAGGAAAACGACGATGCCCGGCTGGTGGAACGCGCTCTGGCGATGTTCCGCGAGGCGCCCTTCCGGTACACCATGAATCCGCCAAAGCTGGGCCCCAACAGCGCGGACGACTTCCTGTTCCAGACCCGCGCCGGCTTCTGCGAGCACTACGCGAGCGCGTTCTCGGTGCTGATGCGCGCCCTCGACATCCCGGCCCGCGTGGTCACGGGGTACCAGGGAGGCGAGCGCAACCCGATCGACGAGACCTGGACGGTGCGCCAGGCCGACGCCCATGCCTGGGCCGAGGTCTGGCTGGCCGAGCGCGGCTGGGTGCGCATCGACCCCACCGCCGCGATCGCTCCCGAGCGGATCGAGCAGGGCAGCCGGGTGCTGCGCGAGGCCGGTGGCCCGCGCGCGCAGGTCGGCCTGCTTGAGCGGGCGCGCTTCAATCTCGATGCGATCGGCAATGCCTGGAGCCAGTGGATGCTGTCCTATGACAGCGTCCGCCAGCGCCAGCTGCTTGGCGCGATCGGGCTGGCGCTGGCCGACTGGCAGGACCTGGTCGGGCTGATGGCCCTCGGGCTCGCGCTCGCGATCGGGGTGGTTGCGCTGATCACCCTGCACCCGCGACGGCCGCGCGACCCGCTGCAGCAGTGCTACGGCGAGTTCTGCGCCCAGCTCGCCGAGATCGGCGTGGTGCGCGCCCGGCATGAGACCCCGCTGCAGTTGCTGGCGAGGGCGGGTGCTCTGCTCGACGCAGAGGGCGCGGCGCAGGCCCGGCGCATCGTCGCGCTCTACAACCGGCTGCGATTCGGCGGCGAGGCGGCGAGCGCGCGCGACATGGCAGACTTGCGCACCCTGATCCGCGCATTCCGACCCTGATGCCAGCCGCCGCCAAGACTGCCGAAGCCAAGCTCCGCCACCGCGGCCTGTCCCGCCCACTGCCGGCCAGGGACTCCTTGCCGCGCCCGGTTGGCACGCGCCCGCGGCGTCGGCGCGGCGCGGTTCTGGCCGCGCTCGCCATGCTCGGCCTGCTGGCGGGGCTGCCGCCTGCCGCGGGGGCTGCCGATGCGAAGACTGCCCAGACCATGGCCAGCGATGCGAGGGTCACCGATGCGAAGGCGGGCGACGCACGGGCCACCGCAGACAAGACCACCGCCTCCCGGCCGGCTGCCGTCAGACAGGCTGCCAACCGACCGGGCGCTTCCGCGACCACCAAGCCCCGTCCCCCGCGCCCCAACGCCGCGAAGCGCGCTGCGGTGCCGGCCGCGACGGCGGCCGCGACCGGCAGTGCTCTGGCCGCGACGACCCAGGGCGCCAGCCCCGCCGACATGCCGGCGCTCCAGGCCTTCATCACCGAGATGGTCGAGCGCCACCGCTTCGAGGAGCCGGCGCTCAAGACCCTGTTCTCGGGCGTGCGACTGCAACCCGAGGTGCTTCGGCTGATCGCGCCGCCACCGCCGGGTTTCCGCCGGTCGTGGAGCGCATACCGGGCCCGCTTCATCGAGCCGGTGCGGCTGCGCGAGGGCGCACGGTTCTGGACGGAACACGAGGCCACGCTCGCCCGGGCGAGCCAGCGCTGGGGAGTGCCCGCCGAGATCATCGTGGCGATCATCGGCGTCGAGACGATCTACGGGCGGGTGATGGGCGAGTTCCGGGTGATCGACGCGCTGACCACCCTGGCTCTGCAGGACCCACGCCGCTCGGCCTACTTCCGGGAAGAGCTCTCGGAGTACCTGCTCCACACCCGCGATGCCGGCATCGATCCGCTCAGCGTGCGCGGCTCCTATGCCGGTGCGATCGGCATTCCGCAGTTCATGCCAGCCAGCATCCGGCGCTTCGCGGTCGACTTCGATGGTGACGCCGCGATCAACCTTCGCGCGAGCCCCACCGATGCCATCGGCAGCGTGGCCCGCTTTCTGGCCGAACACGGCTGGCGCAGCGGCGAGCCCACCCACTTCCGCGTGAAGATCGACGACCCGGCCCGGGCTCAGGCGCTGATCGCCGGCGGCATCGAGCCGCGGATCAAGCCAGGGCAACTTGCCGACCACGGGCTCTCGAGCCCCGATCGGATCCCCGAGGACATGCCGCTGGCGCTGATCGACCTGCCCGAGGGGGAAGCCTCGCCGGTGCACTGGCTGGGCACGCCCAACTTCTATGTGATCACCCGCTACAACCGCTCGAACTTCTATGCGATGGCGGTGATCGACCTGGCCGAAGCCCTCAGGACCGCGCGGACCCGCTGAATTCGGGCCCGGCCAGGCGCTGCAGGCCCTGGTCGATCAGGCCGTGCAGCGCCAGCACCTGAGCGGCGCCATAACGCTCCTCGAGCGTCGTCTGGGCGCGCCGCCAGTGCCTGCGCGCCTCGCGGCGCTTGGCATCGCCCTCGGGCGTGAGCTGCAACTGGCGCGAGCGCGCGTCGGCGCCGGGAAGCTGGCTGACCCAACCGGCCGCCAGCAGCGGACGCAGGTTGCGCGACAGCGTGGAGGCATCCATGCCGAGATGGCGCGCGAGCTCGGCCGGCTGCACGGGTGCGAGCACCGCGAGGTGTGCGAGCAGCGAGTACTGCGTGCCCCTGAGCCCGGCCTTGCCGATCTCGGCGTCATAGAGCCGGGACACCGCGCGCAGCAGCTGGCGAAGCCTGAAATGGGTGCAGGGAATGTCCACGCGATCTGACACGCCGGATTTCATGCCGGGATTGTATCGGGCATTTCCGATGCAGATACAATCGTTGCATATGCAACCCAAGCCACCCGTCACCACGTCCGCCGGTTCGCCTGCCGCCGCAACCGCGGCGGGCCAGCCGCCCCCCCCGAACCCGCTGCTGCGCGGCCCCATCCTGCCCACCCTGCTGCGGCTTGCGCTGCCCAACGTGCTGTCGATGGCCATGACGGTGCTGGTCGGCATCGCCGAGACCTACTACATCGGCCTGCTTGGCACCGAGCCCCTCGCCGCCATGGCCCTGGTGTTCCCCTTTGCCATGCTCACCGGGATGATGTCGGCCGGCGCCATGGGCGGGGGCGTGTCCTCGGCGGTCAGCCGGGCGCTGGGCGCCGGCGACGCCGCGCGCGCCGCGGTGCTTGCGCAGCATGCCGCCCTGATCGGACTGCTGGCCGGGCTGGTCTACACCGCGCTCATGCTTGCCGCCGGGCCGGCGCTCTACCGGCTGCTCGGCGGGCGCGACGCGGTGCTGACGCAGGCCATCGGCTATGCCGCGGTGCTGTTCAGCGGCGCAGTGCTGGTCTGGCTGATGAACTGCCTCGCGTCCATCCTGCGCGGCACCGGCAACATGCGCACGCCTTCCATCGTGCTGCTGGCCAGCGCCGGCCTGCAGATCGTGCTTGGCGGCACCCTCGGTCTGGGCCTGGGGCCCGTGCCGCGCCTGGGCATGACCGGCGTTGCGCTCGGTCACATCCTGGCCACGGGCGCCGCAGTGGCCTGGCTGTGGTGGTATCTGGCCACCGGTCGCGGCCGACTGCGCCTGAGCCTGCGGGGCATGCAGCCGCGCTGGCCGATCTTCGCCGACATCCTCAAGGTGGGCGCCCTGGCCTGCCTGTCGCCGCTGCAGTCGGTGCTGGCGGTGCTGGTGTTCACCGGCCTGGTGGCCCGGCTCGGCGTGCAGCCGCTCGCCGGGTATGGCATCGGCCAGCGCCTGGAGTTCCTGCTGATCCCGATCTCCTTCGGGGTGGGTGTGGCCTCGGTGCCCATGGTGGGCATGGCCATCGGCGCAGGGTTGGTGGCGCGGGCCCGACGGGTGGCCTGGACCGCCGGCGGGGTGTCGGCGCTCAATCTCGGGGTGATCGGTGCGGTGGTGTGCATCGCACCCGATCTCTGGGCCGGGCTGTTCACCGCAGACCCGGCCGTCCTGGGCCCGGCCCGCGAGTACCTGCGGCTGGCCGGCCCCGCCTTCCCGTTCTTCGGCCTGGGACTGACGCTCTACTTCGCCTCCCAGGGCTCGGGCAAGGTGCTGGGGCCGGTGCTCACCTCCACGCTGCGGCTGGTGCTGGTGGCGGGCGCCGGGCCTGGCTGGCCGCGCACGACGCCGCACCGGCCGACTACTTCATGCTGGTGGCGATCGCCATGGTGGTCTACGGCCTGTCCACCGCGCTGGCGATACGGCTTACCCGCTGGGGCAAGCCCGGCGGGAACTGACTCTGCGGCTCAGCCCGGGTGGTGTACCGGTGGCTGCCCCCACACCGGCGTGGCCAGCCCCTCCTGGCGTGCCTTGAGCTGCAGGCCGAGCAGCAGCGAATAGAACCGCGACTGCTGCAGGTTGCCGCCGTGGAACCACAGGCCGCGCTGCGCCGTGGGCTTCCAGAGGTTGCGCAGCTCGCCCTCCCAGGGCCCCGGGTCGAGCGTGGTGCCCGAGCCCATGCCCCAGCACAGCCCCACCTGCTGCGCCATGGTCGGCGAGGTGAGCCGCGACAGCCATTCATTCATCGGACCGTAGCCCGTGGCGTAGACGATCAGGTCAGCCGGTAGCTCGCTGCCATCGGTGAGCCGCACCGAGCGCTCGCCGATCTCGGCCACGCTCACCGGGCTGCGCAGTTTCACGCTGCCGTTGGCGATGAGCTCGGAGGCGCCGACATCGATGTAGTAGCCCGAGCCGCGGCGCAGGTACTTCAGCGACAGGCCGGTGCCGTCCTCGCCGAAATCGAGCTGGAAACCCGCCGCCCGCAACCGCTCGTAGAACGGTGCGTCGATGCGCGCGACCTGCTCGTAGACCGCCTTCTGCAGCCGCTCCATGAGCCGGAACGGCATCGAGGCCAGGGTGAGATCGGCGCGCTCGGTGGTGATGCCGGCCTTGAGCGCCTGCTCGGAGAAGAGCCGCCCCCAGCCGATGTTCATGAGGGTCTCGGAGCGCACCACCAGCGTGGAAGAGCGCTGCAGCATCGTGACCTCGGCGCCGTGCTCCCAGAGATCGGCGCAGATGTCGTGGGCGGAGTTGTTCGAGCCCACCACCACGCAGCGCCGGCCGCGCCAGGCCTCGCCGCTCTGGTATTCGCTGGAGTGCACCTGAACGCCGTCAAAGCGCTCGGCCCCGGGAAACGCCGGCCGGCGCGGCATGCCGGACAGCCCGGTGGCCAGCACCAGCTCGCGTGGCCGCAACAGCATCGGACGGCCGTCCCGCCGCACCTCCACCCGCCAGCCGTCGGCGGCCTCGTCGCGCACGGCGCTCAGGCACTCGGTGCTGCCCCAGTAGTCGAGCTCCATCACCCCGGTGTACATCTCCAGCCAGTCGCCCATCTTGTCCTTGGGCGTGAACACCGGCCAGTGATCGGGGAACGGGAGATAGGGAAGGTGGTCGTACCAGACAGGGTCGTGCAGGCACAGCGAGCGGTAGCGCGAACGCCAGGCATCACCCGGCCGCGGCAGCCGGTCGATGACCAGCGCCGCTACGCCCAGGCGCTTCAGGCGCGCCGCCAACCCGATGCCGCCCTGGCCGCCGCCCACGATCAGCACCTGCGGCTGCTCGGTGACACCCAGGGCCTCGGCCCGCGCCTGACGGAGTTCACTCCAGCTGCGCCGGCCGCGCTGCACGCCGTGCTCGACACCGCGCGGACGGGTCTCGCCATGCGGCTCCTCGAACCCGCGGAGTTCGGCCAGCGTGGTGAGCAGGGTGAATCCCTTCCCCTCACGCAGGCGCAGATGGCCACGGCCGCGGCCAGCGGCAGTCTCGAACACCAGCCAGGCCTCGATCTGGCCATCGCGCTCGGTGGCTTCACCCTCGATCTGCCAGCCGCGCGGCGCCACCCCGGGCAGCACCGCCGCGAGCATGCCGGCGATGGCCGCCGGGCCTTCGACCGTGCAGATGTTCCAGGTGAAGGCCACCATGTCGCGCCACCAGCACTCCGGGCCGAACAGCGCGGCGGCAGCGGCGGCATCGCCGCGCGCCAGCGCCTCATCGAGGCCGGCAAGCCAGTGCCGTGCGGTGTGGGTGGCAGACGGGGCGGACGGGGCGGACATCATCGGTCTCCGGTTCAGCAGGTCGGGCACCGACGATAGCAAGACTTGCCGGGCCCGACCGGGCGGCTAGTTCCGGCGCTGGCGCAGCGCCATCGCCACCCCGGTGCCCACGATCAGCGTCATGCCCCCGAGGGCGATCGCATCGGGCATGGCGCCGAACACCAGCAGCCCGAGAACGAGCGAGATCACGATGTGCACATAGGCGAAGGGCGCAAGCAGCGAGGCCGGCGCCACCTTGAGGGCCTTGACCAGCAGCAGGTGCCCGAAGCCGCCGAGCGCACCCACGGCCACCATCAGCGCGATGTCGGAAGGACGCTCCGGCATCTGCCAGAACCAGGGCAGCGGCAACGACAGCAGCAGCGTGGCCGCGAGGGCGCCATAGAACTGGGTGACGCGGCCGTCATCGATGGTGGACAGGCGCCGCGTGAGAATCTGGTAGGCGGCGTAGCACAGCGCACTGCCCAGCGGCAGCAGCGCCGCCCAGGTGAAGACGGCTCCGCCCGGACGCACGATGAGCAGCACGCCGGTGAAGCTGGCCATCAGTGCCCAGGTGGTGCCCGGCGGCGCACGCTCGCCGAGCAGACGCACCGCCAGCACCGCCACCAGGATGGGGCCGATCGCAGTGAGCGAGGCCGCCTCGGCCAGCGGCAGGAAGGGCAGACCGGCGAAGAAGCACACCGAGCTCACGCCCAGGATGGCGCCGCGCAGCCATTGCAGCCCCGGCCGGTGGGTTCGCAGCAGTCCCATGCCCAGGCCCGGCCCCATGAAGACCAGCAGCAGCAGCATGTTGAAGAAGTAGCGCGCCCAGACGATCACGCCCACGGCATTGCGCGTGGCCAGCCCCTTGACCACGGCCTCCATGACCGCAAAGCAGCTCACCGCGCAGATCAGCAGCGCGATGCCGCGCACCGGATGCGCGGCAGGCGTGGCGTGGTTGGACCCGCTGGCCGGGGACTGCGGCTGGCTCACCCGGGAAACACGCCGGTGGACAGATAACGGTCGCCGCGATCGCAGACGATGAACACGATGGTGGCATCGCTGACCGACTCGGCCAGCCGCAGGGCGATGCAGCACGCCCCCGCCGCCGAGATGCCGCAGAAGATGCCCTCCTCGGCCGCCAGCCGCCGGGCCATGGCCTCGGCATCGGCCTGCGACACGAAGGCCACCTCGTCCACGATGGCATGCTGGTAGATGCGCGGCAGGTATTCCTGCGGCCACTTCCGGATGCCGGGAATCGAGGAGCCCTCGGCGGGCTGGGCGCCGATGATCCGCACCGCGGGATTGCGCTCCTTGAGATAGCGCGACACCCCGGTGATGGTGCCGGTGGTGCCCATGGCCGACACGAAGTGCGTGACCTGGCCGTGGGTGTCTTCCCAGATCTCGGGGCCGGTGGTCTCGTAGTGCGAGGCCCAGTTGTCGTCGTTGGCGAACTGGTCGAGCACCCGGCCGCGGCCCTCGGCCTGCATCCGCATCGCCAGATCGCGCGCGCCCTCCATCCCTTCGGCCTTGGTCACCAGGATGAGCTCGGCGCCGTAGGCCTTCATCGACACCCGCCGCTCGACCGACAGGTTGTCCGGCATGATCAGCACCATCCGGTAGCCGCGGATCGCGGCGGCCATCGCCAGCGCGATGCCGGTGTTGCCCGAGGTGGCCTCGATCAGCGTGTCGCCGGGCCGGATCTCGCCGCGGGCCTCGGCCCGCACGATCATCGCGAGCGCCGGACGGTCCTTGACCGAGCCAGCCGGGTTGTTGCCTTCCATCTTGCCGAGGATCACATTGCCGCGGGCGGCCTGGGCCGCCCCGGGAATGCGCTGAAGTCTGACCAGCGGCGTGCGGCCGATGGTGGCGTCGACGGTGAGGTAGTCGGGTCGGGCAGTGGTCATGGCGATGGACTCGACAGGCAATGGGTGCAGCGGATGCGGCTCAGCGAGCGGCGAGCGCGACGGTC
>NZ_CEXFHW010000040.1:0-25101 GCF_982640115.1 Quisquiliibacterium sp.
GGACGCTCACCGCCGAGCTGTAGGCAGTCCACGTGGTTCCACCGTCGGTGGACACTTGCAGCGAGTTGCTGAAGTCGGAGCCTGCGGTGGCCGAGCCCGAGCCGAAGCTCAGCGCCAGGCTGCCGGCGACGGGCATGGCAGAGCCAAGCGCGACGGTCCACTGGGCGAAGTTGCCCGAGGCTTCATTGACGCTGTTGCCGGTGACACTCAGACCCGGCAGATCCGTCTCGGTGATGGTCACCGCACCGGTGCCGGTACTGGAGGTTCGTCCGGTGGCCGAGAGGGTGGCGTTGAGCACCACGGTCTCGCTCGCCTCGAAGGCAGCGTCGTCAAGGATCGCGGCGCGCACCAGCAGGCTGGTGGTGTTGGCGGGAACACTCACCGCCGAGCTGTAATTCGTCCAGGTGGTGCCGCCGTTGGTGGAGACCTGCAGCGCGTTGCTGAAGTCCGAGCCTGCGGTGGCAGTGCCGGCACCGAAGCTCAGGGCGAGGCTTCCGGCCACGGGCATGGCCGCCCCGAGCGCGACAGTCCACTGGGCAAAGTTGCCAGTCGCTTCGGCCACGCTGTTGCCCGTGATCGCGACGCTCGGCAGCTCCGATGCCGTGTCATTGTCCAGGATCACCGCGGTGCCAGAGGCACTGGTCGAGACTCGCCCGGATAGCGACAGGGTTGCGCCGAGCACGATCGTCTCGTTCGCCTCGATCGTGGCGTCGTCCAGGATGGCAGCCCGGACTTTCAGGGTCTGGTAGCTGGGGTTGACGGTGATCGAGCCATCGTCGACATCCGTCCAGGTGGCGCCGTCATCATAGGAGTACTGAAGCCCGCTGCGGTAGTCGGCATCTGCGGTGGCCGTGCTGCCTGACTGGGGGGTGAGCGCGAGACGGGCAAATCCGAATCGCTCGGCAGACGGCAGCTTGTCGCTGAGCGAGATCGTCCACTGCGCAAAGCTGCCGCTGGCTTCCGTGACCGAGTTCCCGACCACGGTGATGTCGGGCAGATCGGTGTCGGTGATGCGTGATTCCCCGCTGGCGCTGGAACTGCCCTGCGCACCCGCTGTCATGGTCGCATCGAGGATCACCGTCTCTTCACTCTCCAGCAACCGGTCGTCGATCACCAGCGTCCGTGCCAGCATCGAGGTGCTGCCCACCGGGATGCTGACTGCGCTTCCCGGGCTGTAGACGACCCAGTTCACGCCGCCGTCAGTCGATACCTGGAGGTCTGTCGCGTAGTCCGAACCGGAGGTCGCGGTGGATCGCGGCGAAAATCCCAGGGTCACCGACGCAGGTACCGGCAGGCTTTCCGAGTCTCCGAAGATCCAGCCCATCCGCCAGGTGAGATAGCGGTTGGTCTGATTGCCTTCAATCGCGTTGCTGCCGTCGATGTAGATATCAAATGCCACGAGATCCTCGGCGTCGGAAGGATGGGAGGGATCGGGGAAAGTGATCCGGTCCGTGTCTGTTGCAGGCGGTCGCGCTGTGCGCGCGATGCGATCGCGGCAGCGCCCGGGGGATGGTCTAGGGTAGGGTGTGGCGCCACGATTCCCGGTGACTTAGTTCCAGACTGCCGGGCGCCCGTCGGACCCCGTCTGCCGCTCGTCTGGTCCGGTCCGGCGAGAGGGGCGTTCTTCAAGCGGACACGTGCCTGTCCATGGCGCTGCGGAACAGGCTTTCGGTTTTGCAGCTTGAGCGATGTGTCTTTCGTCGCGGTCGCTGTCACCATGCCGCCCTGGCCCGGCGATGCCGAAGCAGCAGCGCCGGTGGCCGGTCCCTGGAAACCGCGCTGATGGGCGCGGGTGTCCAGTCCTTCCGGAGAACATCATGCGTTCCTTTCTGCGTCTCACCTTGGCTGCCGCCCTTTGTGCGGCGCCGATCAGCGGCGCGCTGGGCCAGGAATCCCAGCGTCGATTCCGCCTCCTCAAGCCTGATGAGATGACCCCCGCGCAGCGCGAACTGGTCAGGAGCATCCAGTCGGGGCCGCGGGCGTCGGTGCAGGGCTCGGCGGCGAACCAGTCCGGCGGCACCGTGGGCAGTCCCTTCAATGTGTTCCTGCGAAGCCCTGAACTCGGGGAAGACCTGCAGAAGGTGGGCAGCTACATCCGGTTCAAAAGCACTCTGGGGCAGCGGTTGACTGAACTCGCCATCCTGGTGACTGCCCGCTACTGGAACGCCCAGTACGAATGGCATGCCCATCACCGCCTCGCGCTGCAGGCGGGACTCGACCCCAAAATCGCCGAGGAGATTGCCCACGGCCGCAGGCCGGTGGGCATGAAGGCCGACGAGGAGGCGGTGTACGACTTCAGCCGGGAACTGCATCACGACAAGCAGGTGAGTGATGCCACCTACCGGAAGGTGATCGAACTCTTCGGCGAGCAGGGCGCCATGGACCTCATGGCGGTCAATGGCTATTACTCGCTGGTGTCGATGGTGCTCAATGTCGATCGAACCCCCATCCCGAACGGCGGCCCCAATCCGCTGCCTGTGCTGAAATGAAGGGCAGCGGCAAGGCGCATGACATGAGGAGACTGTGATGAGGAAATCATCGGTGAAGGCCGGGGTGCTGCAGGTCGAGGTGGCCGAGCACGGGCCGGCCGACGGCTGGCCCTGCGTGATGGGTCACGGATTTCCCTACGACGCGCATGCTTACGACGAGACCGCCACGCTGCTGGCCCAGGCCGGTGCCCGCGTGATCGTGCCCTCGCTTCGTGGCTTCGGTGCCACCCGCTTTCTGTCGGCCGACACGCCGCGCTCGGGGGAGCAGGCGGTGCTCGGCGCCGATCTGCTGGCGCTGCTCGATGCCTTGAACATTCAGCGTGCCGTGCTCGGTGGCTATGACTGGGGCGGGCGAGCCTGCTGTGTGGTCTCGGCGCTTTGGCCGGACCGGGTGGTGGCGCTGGTGTCGTCGAATACCTACAACATCCAGAACATCGCGCGGGCCATGGAGCCTGCCGCCACGGCGAGCGAAGAGTCGGCGCTCTGGTACCAGTACTACTTTCACTCGGAACGGGGTCGACGAGGACTGGAGCGCAACCGCCAGGACATCGCACGGCTGCTCTGGCGCCAGTGGTCACCCACCTGGGCGTTCGACGAGGCCACCTTCCAGCGCAGCGCGCCCGCCTTCGACAATCCGGATTTCGTCGAGGTGGTGATCCATTCCTACCGCCACCGCTTCGGGCTGGTGCCCGGGGATCCCGCCTGTGCCGGCCTGGAGGCGCGGCTGGCCGCGCAGCCGGTCATCCCTGTGCCTGCGGTCACGCTTGACGGCACCGCCGACGGCCTGCGCACCGACACCACGAGCGGCATTCCGAAGTTCACCGGGCCTCATGAGCATCGGTTTCTCCAGGGCTGCGGCCACAATCCGCCGCAGGAGCGTCCGCGCGAATGGGCCGATGCGGTCCTGCGCGCGCGGGCGTTGGCTTCGGCCTGAGGCCTTCCCGTGCTGGCACGCCGGACGCTCGGCGTGCCAGCACGGACCCGGTCCGCGACGCGGTTCAGGTGCGGCGACGCCGAGCACCGATGAGGCTCAGCAGCGCGATGCCCACCAGTGCCTGGCTGCTCGGTTCCGGGACGAAGCCGATTTCCTTCCGGATGTCGTTGTCGGTGTCCTGGAGGAAGCTCCAGTTGGTGTCGGGGCCGGTTCCGGCATCGAAGCTCACGGTCAGCTTGTGGAAGATGTCCCCGACGGGCGGGGCCGGATCGATGCCGATGATGATCTGGTAGAGGGCGACGCCGTTGCAGCCGGTGCAGCCGCTGCTGATGGCGAAGTCCAGCCCTGACGCCGACCCGTTCGTGCCCGGGCTTGGCGAGTCGGTATCGAACACCGTGATCTGACCGAACTCCGAGCCGTCCAGCGTCAGGGTATCGAGCCTGCCGATGCCATTGCCGTTCGTGAAGGTGAAAAGCCATGGCGAGGAGAATGTGTCGCCACTGACGCTCAGCGACCAGCCCGTGCCGGTGACTCCGCCAGAACCGGGCCCGGTCGTGGCCCAGTTCAGGGTCTGGGTCAGGCCACCCGAAAATGCCGCGGTCACCTTCAGGTTGTCCATGTCGGCGCCGGTGGTGGCAAAGCCGGTGAGGCCGGGGATGGATTCGGCGGTATTGCCCTTGCTGACCACGACTGCCGAGTGTGACGGCACCGCCGTCAGAGCCGCCGCGACGGCCAGAATGGCCGCGCCAAGAGTTGCGTTCCTCATTTGAATGACCTCCGTATGTTGCATGGCAGGGTGCTGCTGGCACCGGTCGTCGTGACCGGTGCCAGCCAAGCGGTCTGCAAGTTCCGCGCCGGTATGGTCATGTCCTTTGCTTTCAAGACCTTGCGTGCTTTTCGAGGCCGGCCTGCAGGGCTGGGTGTAAAGCCGCCCGACAGCTTGCGGCGCCGATGTATCGCGTTTGCAGCGTGGGCATGGTCGTGCCCGGGCCTCGCGGAATGCGGATCGGCTAGCATGGTCGCCTTGTCCGCCGTCGCGGGCGCCGTTCGGGCCATGATGTTCTCCGCCTCCATTTCCCACCACAGGGCTGGCCGCGTTGCCTTGCGCGCCGCGCCCATCACGCGTCGAATCGGCGCGCCTGCGGTTCTTGTCGTCGGCCTGATCGGTCTCGCGGCCGCATCAGGCGCAGTGCTTGCCCAGCCGGCGCAGACCACCGACGCGCAAAGTCCGCCGGTGGATACGCTCTCCGAAGTGGTGGTATCGGCAAGCCGTCAGGCGCAACGCAGCTTCAATGCGCCGGCCTCCATCCAGTCGGTGGACGCGCAGACCATCCGGGATGCAGGTCCGATGGTCAATCTGTCCGAGTCCCTGTCGCGGGTGCCTGGCGTGGTGGTGCTCAATCGCCAGAACTACGCGCAGGATCTGCAACTGTCGATCCGTGGATTCGGTGCGCGTTCGGCCTTCGGCATTCGGGGGGTGCGCCTGATCGTCGATGGCATCCCGGCCACGATGCCCGACGGGCAAGGCCAGGCGGCCACCGTCAGCCTCGCGTCGGTGGGTCGGCTCGAGGTGCTGCGCGGACCGCTCGCTCTGCTCTACGGCAACGCCGCGGGCGGGGTGGTCCAGGCCTTCAGCCTGCAGCCGCCCGCACACCCGATCGCCTCGGCCAGCCTCTCGGCCGGCAGCGAAGGCGCGCAGCGTCTCGGACTCGGGGCTTCGGGGCAGGTCGGATCGGCCAGCCTGCTGGCCGACTGGTCTCGCTTCCAGACCGATGGCTATCGCGACCACAGTGCGGCGCGCAGAGAGCAGTTCAATGGCATCGTCCGATGGCGCACGGACGCCGACACCCGCATCACGCTGGTGGCCAACGCATTCGATCAGCCCTTGTCGCAGGACCCGCTCGGCCTCACCCGTGCGCAGATGCAGGCCGACCCGCGGCAGGTGGACCCATCGGCCCTCAGCCAGAACACCCGCAAGACCGTCTCGCAGAACCAGGCCGGGCTGGTGGCGGAACATCGTCTCGATGCCGACCGGTCTGTCAGCGCGCGGCTCTATGCCGGACAACGGGCGGTGTTCCAGACGCTGTCAACGCCGCTCTCAGCACAGACCGCGGCCACTGCGCCCGGCGGCGTGGTCGATCTCGACCGCGACTTCGGCGGTATCGGCCTGCAGTACAGCCATGGCGTGGGCCTGGGCGACTCGCGCCTTACCGCGGTGGTCGGATTCGACCATGATCGGCAGCGGGAACAGCGACAGGGCTTCATCAACAACGCCGGCGTCGTGGGTCAGCTCAAGCGCGATGAGCTCAACCGCGTGCAGAACACCGATGTCTATGCGTTGACCATCCTGCGCCTGCCCACGGCCTGGACCCTGACCGCTGGTGCGCGCGCCAGCCGGGTGGATTTCCGCTCCGATGACCGCTACATCACCACAGGCAATGGTGACGACAGCGGCGCTCGCCAGTATCAGGCGGTGTCGCCGGTGCTCGGGGTGTCACGCGGATTGGGCAGCACGATCAATGTCTACGCCAACCTCGGCCGCGGTTTCGAGACGCCCACCTTCGCTGAACTCGCCTACCGGTCCACCTCGGGCAGCCTTACCGGTCTGAATCTGGGTCTGCAGGCCTCGCGCAGCCGGCAGTCTGAAATCGGCGCGAAATGGCGCAGCGGTGATGGCAGCCAGCGCGCCGATCTGGCTCTGTTCTCGATCGGCACTGACGACGAGATCGTGGTTGATGCCAATGTCGGTGGCCGAACCACCTATAGGAACGCCGGCCGTACCTTGCGTGAGGGCGCGGAACTTTCCTGGGTCGGGCGTCTTTCGCCCACCCTGAGCGGGCGGCTGGCGCTCACCTGGTTGTCGGCGCGATTCCGCGACGGTTTCGTGAGCGGCAGTGGCAGCGCCGCGGTGACGGTGGCTGCGGGCAACCGTCTCGCGGGTACGCCTGATCGTCTCGCATTCGGCGAACTCGTCTGGCGGCCGCGTAGGGAGGGCCCGCTCACCGACCTGACGGTGGGTCTGGAGGCCCTCAAGGTGGGGGCCATTCCGGTCAACGACGCCAATACCGATGCCGCCGAGGGCTACACGCTGATCCATCTTCGGGCGAGCCTGCCCAGACAGATGGGGGCGTGGCGGCTGACGCCATTCGCGCGCATCGACAACCTCGCCGACCGGCGTCATGTCGGTTCCGTGATCGTCAACGAGGGCAATCGCCGCTTCTTCGAGCCTGGACCCGGGCGCACCTGGCTCGCCGGGATCTCGCTGTCCGCTCGCTTCTGATTGCGCAGTGGCGCCGCGGGGTCAGACCCCGTGGCTGGTATCGGGTGTACGATGGCCGAGCACCCTTGGGGTGCGGTCCGGCACCGCCGGGCCGGTCCGTCGGATCGGAAAATCTTTATTCGGGGTGGCCGTCGCCACTGGCCGATCCGGCGTCGCAATCGCTATCCGAGGAGGGAAGATGATCATGAAATCCGCTTTGAGGCCGGCCAGCATGCCGGCATGGAAGGCGCTGGCCGCAGGCTGCGCGCTGTCGCTCGGCATGGCCGGAGCATGGGCGCAGGATGCCAAACCCGAAGAGGTGCCGTTCTGGGCGGTAGGCATGCCCAAGACGGGCCCGGGCAAGCAGATGGCCCCGGTGCCGGCCTTCCCGGTGCCCACCGCAGCCGACAAGCTGCCCATGTCCAAGATCAAGCTGCCCCCAGGCTTCAAGGCCGAGGTCTGGGCCAGCGGCGTGCTCGATGCCCGCGGCATGCGCCAGGGCGACAGCGGCACGGTCTTCGTCAGCACCCTCTTCGTCGCCGGCAAGATCTACGCGATCCAGGACAAGGGCGGCAAGCGCGAGATCAAGACCATCGCCGAGAAGCTGTTCCTGCCCAATGGCATCGAGTACCACAAGGGCTCGCTGTTCGTGGCCACGCCCAAGGACATCACCCGGTACGACAACATCGAGGCCAACCTCGACAATCCGCCCAAGCCGGTGATGGTCTACGACAAGCTGCCCGGCCTGGTGCCGCACGGCTGGAAGTTCATCAAGATCGGTCCGGATGGCAAGCTCTACGTGCCCACCGGCGCGCCCTGCAACATCTGCGAAGAGAAGCCGGGCTTTGCCGAAATTGCCCGGATGAACCTTGACGGCACCGGCATGGAGGTGGTGGCACGCGGTGTTCGCAACACCGTGGGCTTTGACTTCCATCCGGTCACCGGCGAGCTCTGGTTCACCAACAATGGCCGCGACTGGCTCTCCGAAGACCTGCCCAATGACACCCTCAATCGGGTGGGCAAGCCGGGCAAGGACCACTTCGGCTATCCGTATTGCCACCAGGGCAACTTCGCCGATCCGGAGTTTGGCTGGGGCAAGGACTGCAACGAGTTCACCAAGCCGGCCGCGCTCACCGGGCCTCACGCGGGTACGCTGGGCATGCGCTTCTACACCGGCAAGATGTTCCCGAAGAAGTACCAGAACGCCATCTTCCTGGCGCGCCATGGTCCGTGGAACCGCACCACCAAGTTCGGGGCCGACATCATGGTGGCCTACCCGGATGGCAAGGGCGGCATCTCGAAGATGGAGCCCTTCATGACCGGCCTGGTGGAGAACAATGGCTATCTTGGCCGGCCGGTGGATGTGCTGGTCCTCAAGGATGGCTCGATGCTGGTCTCCGATGACCACAACGGTGCGATCTACCGCATCAGCTACGCCGGCAAGTAAGCGCCGCATGCGCGGGACCCGGGGCCTGGTTGGCGTCGCCGCTCTGGCGGCGGCGCTGGGTGGTCTGTGGCTGTCGCCGGCGCTCCAGTTGGTGCCGTCGGCGATGGCGCAGTCGCCTTCAGCGGCGCCGGCCTCGCCCCAGTCGCGCCCATCCGGCGCGCCGCGCAAGCCGGCAGCCCCGCCGGCGGCCGCGGCGCCAGCGGGGCCGTCGGCAGCGCAGCTCGCCGCCGAGCAGGCTCAGCGTCAGCGCTTTCAGGCCGAGTGCCTTGCCTGTCATGGCGTCGGTGGCCAGAGCCAGCAGCCTGAAGTGCCCTCGCTCGCCGGACAGCATGCCTTCTACGCGATCACGCAGCTGTTCCTCTACCGTGAGGGCCGGCGGGCCAACCCGGTGATGAGCGCGGTTGCCAGGGGCATGAGCGATGCTGACATGCGCGCATTCTCGGAACTCATCGCTGCCTTGCCGGCGACGCCGGCTGGCGTTGATGGCGCGGCAACCGACCCGGTACGGATGCGGCGCGGGGCCGAGCTGGCGCTTCGACACCGCTGCGGGGCCTGCCACGGAAGCGATTACACCGGTGGCGCCCAGGTGGCCCGGATTGCCGGTCAGCGCGAGGACTATCTGCGCCTGGTGCTGGGCGAGTTCCAGTCGGGCGCCCGGCTTGGATACACCACGGCCATGAATGAGACGCTGGCCGGACTGTCACCCGACGATCTCGGCGCGCTGGCGTACTTCCTGGCCCGCGTGCGCTGAGCTGCCTGCTCTCAGGCTGACGAGGTGCAAGGTCCCGCGGGATGAGGCAAAGTGCGGGCTGTTCACGCAGCCGCCGGAGGGGACACGATCCCGGTGGGTCGGCCGGGCTTCAAACCCGGTGGGTGGCGCCACGCGCTGCCGGGTGGGTTCGACTCCCATTCCCCTCCGCCACCCATGGGCGCGCCTCGTGCGCGCCGCCGTGCTCAGGGCGCGCGTACCTCCAACCCGGCCCGTACCAGCAGTTCACGCCAGATCGGGCGCTCGCGCGCATAGGTGGCTGCGAAGCTCGGGCCATCGGCCCCGATCGGCTCCAGCCCGAGTTCGAGCAGGCGCTCGTTGACTTCGGGCGTCTGGATCGCTGCCACGAACTCGGCACTCAGGCGTCGCACCGCTGGATCAGGCGTACCCGCCGGCGCGACGATGCCGATCCAGCCCGCGGTCATGCGGTAGATGGGCGCGGTGAAGCCCTGCTCCGCAAGCGTGGGCACCGCCGGAAACAGCTTCAGCCGTCGCGTGCCGCTCACGCCGAGCAGCTTTACCCGCCCCGCCTCGGCCAGCCCGCGCACCGCCGGTGGCGTGGCCAGCGAGATCTGGATCTGGCCGCTGGCAAGGTCCTGCAGCAGTGGTGCTTCGCCCTTGTAGGGCGCATGTGTCATGTCGGCCTGGCTGGCGTCGCTCAGCTCCTTGATGAGCACATGCCCGAAGTGGCCGACCGCCATCGAGCCATAGCCAAGCTTGCCGCGCTGCTCACGAAGGTACTTCGGCAGCTCGGCCGCGCTGCTCACCGGCACCGAGGGGTGGGCTACCAGCAGCATCGGTGCGGCGGCGAGCAGCGCCACGAAGATCAGGTCTTTCGCCGGCTCGGGCGGTGACTGGGGATTGGTGAGGGGCGTGGCGATCAGCGTGGAGGTGGCGCCCACGCCCACGGTGTAGCCGTCGGGCCGTGCCTGCAGGACGGCGCTGGTGCCGATCAGGCCGCCGGCGCCGGGGCGGTTGTCGATCACGATCGGCTGGCCGAGGCGCTCGGCCACCTGCTTGCTCACCAGGCGCAGCACCATATCGTTCGCCCCGCCGGGCGCGTAGGGCACGACCAGTCGAACCGGCTGGCGGGGCCAGTCGGTCTGCGCCCACGAGGACCCTGCAACCATCAGCAGGCCGCCGCCCGCGGCCGATTGCAGGATTGCGCGGCGTTGCGATCGGGTGCTCTGGGTCATGGCTGTCTCCGGTGGGGAAGGCGGGTCAGGCGAGTTGCTTCAGGGCTTCGGCGGCGATCTGCTCGCCATGCTCCTGCACGAAATGCCCGCCTTCGGCGATGCGCATGGCGGGCGGACAGCCAGCGATGCCCTTGCGAAGATGCTCCATGTGCGCCGGCGTGAAGACCGGATCCTGCTCGCCGACGGCCATCATCGCGCGGCCATGCCAGCGCTGCGCCCAGAATGCCTGTGCCTCGCGCGAGACCGCTACCCCGTCGTCATCCGGATGCGATGCCACGAGTTCCGGAAAGGCGCGGGTGGCCGCGCGGTAGCGCTCATCCGGGAAGGGTGCGTCATAGGCCGCGCATTCGGCCTCACTCAGATGCGGATTGCCGCGCCCGAGCAGGCGGCCGATGGCGAAATCCGGCTTTGCACGGCACATCGCGCGCCACTGCGTGAAGCCCTCGGGCAGCGGTTCGCGAGCGGTGGCGATGAAGGTGTTCATCACCAGCAGCCCCTGATAGCGCTGCGGCGCGGCCATGGGCAGCGTCAGGCCGAGCAGGCCGCCCCAGTCCTGCACCACCAGATTGATCCGGTCCAGCTCGAGGTGCTCGACGAGCTCGAGCAGCAGCGTGCGGTGCCAGCCGAAGCGATGCTGTGCGTCGTCCAGTGGCTTGTCGCTGCGCCCGAACCCGGGCATGTCGGGCGCGACCACCCGATCGCCGGCAGCGAGGAAGGCCGGAATCATCCGGCGATAGAGGTAGCTCCAGGTCGGGTTACCGTGCAGGCACAGCCAGGTGCGGGGCGCATCGCGCGGGCCTTCGTCGATCAGATGCAGGCGCAGGCCGCCCAGCGAGGGCAGTGCGCTGAGAAACTGCGGCGCCCATGGGTAGCCGGGCAGGTTCGCGAACCGGCTATCGGGGGTGCGTAGGTGGGCGATGACCGGGCGCATGGCGGCGTTCCTGCATGACGGGTCCGAACGGCGCAATCCGCAGGGACCGGGTGTGGGGGGCTGGGTAAGATCCGGAGATTGTGCCCGCCGGCATGCTGAGCCGACCACCGCCCTGCCAGGAGCCGCCATGACCGTCCGGATCGCCCAGGTCAGCGATGCCCATCTCTCGGCCGACAAGCCTTTCTTCGCGGGCAACTTCGAGCGCATCGCCAAGGACATCCGCGCCGGCGGCTTCGACTTCCTGCTGGCCACCGGCGACCTCAACCTGCTCGGCGAGAACGACGAAGCGGAGCTTGCCCATGGCGTCCGCGCGCACGCGGCGATCGGGCCCGAGCTGCTGTGCGTGCCGGGCAATCACGATGTCGGCAACGACACCGCCCGGCCCCAGAATGTGGCCACGCCCGAGCGGGTGGCCCGCTGGAACCGCCAGGCCGGCCCCTCGGCCTGGGTGCGTGATCTGCCGGGCTGGCGTCTGGTGGGCCTGGATTGCCAGAGCCTGGACTTCCACGAGGCACAGTGGGCGGTGCTGGCCGAGGCGCTCAGCGGTCTTGGCACCCGGCAGCTGGCGCTCATCCAGCACATGCCGCTCAGCGTCGGTGACCTGGCCGATCCGCGGCGGCTGTACTGGTCGATGACCCCGCCGATGCGCGCACGCCTCATGCAGGCGCTCGGTGAGCGCCGACCCGCGGTGGTGATCAGCGGCCATGTGCATCAGTGGCGTGACCGGGTGGCCGACGGCCTGCGGCAGGTCTGGGCGCCGTCCACGGCCTTCATCCTGGGAGACGCCTTTCAGCCCACCTATGGCAGCAAGCTGGTGGGCTGGGTCGAGCACGCCTTTCATCCCGACGGCCGATACGATGCGCGGCTGCGCACCGTGGACGGCCTGCGGCTGGACGACATCGGGCAGATGCCGCAGGTGTATCGCGCCATGCCCACGCTCGCCGAGCGGCCCGATCTCTGGGAGACACCGTAAGGCCATCGCGATGCGGCCGCCCGCTGAGGCGAGCCGCAAGGCTGACGCGCGGGGAGCGGTCTGACCGCGCCGGGCATCGACCCTACTGCTGCGGCTGAGCCAGTCCGAACTCGGCGACGATCTTGCGCTCCTCTTCGAAACGCTCCGCGCCATAGCGCCGGCAGGCTTCGGCATCCATGTAGATGACGGTCTGGTTGTCGGCGTCGAGCACCTTCTGGAAGGCCGGGTCGGCCATGGCCTTGCGAAAGCCGTCATGCAGACGCTTGACCACCGCGGGGTCCATGCCCTTCGGGCCGGCGATCATCAGCATCGGCAGCACCTCGATGTCATGGCCCAGCTCCTTGAGTGTGGGCACATCGGGCCAGGAGGGCAGGCGGTTCGGGGTCATCATGGCCAGCAGGCGCACCTTGCCGGCCCGGGCCATGGTGCCCCAGCCGCCATCGGGCACGACATCGATGTGGCCGCCCACCAGCGCAGCCATGAATTCGGCGGCACCCTTGAAGGGAACCAGCGTCATCTTCATGCCGGTACTGCGCGAAACCTTCTCCATGGCGACATGGCCGACATTGCCCCGGCCCGAGGTGCCCATGGTCAGCTTGCCGGGGTTGGCCTTCGCGTCGGCCACCAGGTCGGCGAAGGTCTTCCAGGGCGCCTCGGTGCGCACCGCCACGCCGAAGGAGTAGGCGGTGACGCCGAGGATCCAGGTGAAGTCGCGCAAGGGGTCCCAGGGCACTTTCGAGACATGCGGCATGCGGAACTGGCCGGAGGAGACCACCGAGAGGGTGTAGCCATCGGGGGCCGCCGTGCCGGCCATCTGGCCGGGGGCGAGGGTGCCGGTGGCACCCGGGCGATTGGAGATCACCACCGGCTGGCCGAACTCCTTTGCCGCGATCTGGGCGAGTGCGCGGAACTGCACATCGGTGACCCCACCGGCCGGGAAGGGCACGATCAGGGTGATCGGGCGGCTCGGAAAGGCCTGGGCGCGCGCGCTGCCGACAGGCAGCGCTGACAGCAGGCTGGCACTGGCCGCAGCACCGAGCAGACGGCGGCGGGCGAGTTGGGCATCATGGGTGCCGGAGGGCATGACGCGGGACGGCGAGGACCGGTTCAGGCGGGATGGGGGCATGGCGGCTTTCGAGGGCGTTGCAGGGCGCCGAGCCATCGAGGGGGCTCGACACCATGACGCTAGCGCAGCGCCGACGGGTCGGGTCCGACCCGAGCCGGGCATGACCGCAGCCAGCCCGCTTATCGGAATGCCGTGCGGTTCAGTCGGTGAGCGCAGTCGGCCCGGAGAGTGCCTCGATGCCGGCCAGCAGGGCGCGGCACTCAGATCTGGTCGATCGGGGTGGCGGTAAGCGCTGGCCTGTCGAGTGCGTCCTGGATCGCGAAACGGTCACGGGTCGTGGTGTAGAAACTGGCGCCGAAGCGACCCACCGGGTGATAGTCGCGCAGGTTCACGCGCCACGCCTGGGTGTCGATCAGACCTTCACGCGCCGCCAGCCAGCGCACGCGGCCGATGAACACGTAGCGCGACGGCGTCTCGAGGGTTTCGTGCAGCACGCACTCGAAGGCGACCGGCGCCTCGAGGATGCGCGGCGGGGCCACGCCATGGGATGGAACCGGCGTGAGGCCGACCTTGGCGAGTTCACTGACATCGGCGGGCAGCGACTCGCCGCAGGCATGCATGCGGGCAGCCATCGGCTCATCGGACATGTGGACCACGAACTCGCCGCTGGCCAGGATGTTGGCTGCGGTGTCCTTGAGTCGGCCATCGCTGAGCCGGTTGATGCTGATCATCACGATTGGCGGATCCTCGCCCATCATGTTGAACATCGAGAACGGGGCGGCATTGGCCACCCCGTTGGCCCCGAGCGTGGTGACCAGCGCAATCGGCCGCGGAACGATCAGGCTGGCCATCAGCTTGTAGCGCTGATAGCTGCTGATCTGCTCGAAGTCGATCTCGGTCATGGCACGGGGGTCGTTGAGAGTAGACACCCCGGGAGGCTACACCGACAGCGCAGCGTCAGTCGTCGAACCCGACAAACACCGCTGCCTCGTCCACCGACTTGCGCTCGGAGACCACCGCGTTCGCGGGGAAGCTGTCATCGGGCCAGCCCATGGCCACGCAGGTCTGGATCACCTGATCATCGGGGATGCCGGCCTGCTCGCGCACCACGGGCGACTGCATGATGCCCTGGCTGTTGATCACGCAGCCCAGGCCGCGCGACCAGGCCGCATTGACCAGACAGTTGACCACGCCGCCGCAGTCGAAGGGCGCGATGTCGCTGCCGTGGATGGATCGGTCGTAGGTGATCACGATGGATACCGGGGCGTCGAACTGCCGGAAGCCGCGCAGCACCCAGTCCTGGCGTTTCTCCTTGTTGTCGCGCTCGATGCCCATGGCCGCGAACAGCTGCTTGGCGATTCCGATCTGGCGCTCGCGGTGCACGCCCTGGTAGCCCGGGCCCATGCGGAACTCGCGCGAGTCGGGCACGCCGGCGAGGTTGCGCTCGACATTGCCCTGGCGGATGCGGTCGAGCACGGCGCCCCCCACCACATAGAAGTTCCAGGGCTGGGTGTTGAGCGAGGTGGGCGCGCGCATGGCGAGCTCGAGGATCTCGCGGATCAGGGCCCTGGGCACGGGCTTCTTCAGATAGCCCCGGATGCTGCGGCGGTGGCGGATGACATCATCGAATTCCATGGTCCTCTCCTTATTCGGGACTGTGTCCGGCCTTGCGCATCATCTCGCCGAAGGACTGCACCAGGGCGCTCTGGCGGGCGGCGAACTCGGTCGGGCCGGCGGTGAGCACATCGAGGCCGGTGTTGTAGAGCTTTTGCTTGAGGTCGGCGGATTCGGTGCAGGCCTTGAGCTCCTGGCTCCAGGCCTCCACCAGACCGGGCGCCATGCCGGGCGGTCCGTAGAAGCCGTAGAAGCCCTCGTAGCCCAGTGATGGGTGGCCCAGCTCGCTCACCGTGGGCAGGTCAGGCGCGAAGGGCAGCCGGCGCGAAGCGCTCAGGGCGATGATCTTCACCTTGCCGCCCTGATGATGCGTGAGGAAGTCGGTGAGGCCGCCGCAGCCGGCGGTGATGTGCCCGGCCATGAGGTCGGAGAGCAGCGGCGCGGCGCCCTTGTAGCCCACGGCCTCCAGCGGCGTGCCGATCGCCTTGCCCAGGAGCACCGCGAAGAAGTGGGTGTTGCTGCCAAGCGCGGTGGTGCCGAAGTTGTGCTTGTCGGGATTGCGCCGCAGCCAGGCGATGTATTCCGCCAGCGTGCCGACGCCGATCTTCGGCGAGACCACGAACACGGTCGAGGTGAGCCCGGTGAGGCCGATGGGGACCATGTCCTTGTCGAGCGAGAACCCGGGCGCCTTGCGGGTGACGGTGAGTGCCACCGTGGTGGCGGCAGTGCCGTACATGATCACGCTGCCGTCGGTGGGGGCCTTCTTGAGCGCGTCGATCGCGATGACGCCGCTGGCGCCGGCCCGGTTCTCGACGATGACATTGGCGCCGGTGCGCTCGCGCAGCTTGTCGGCGATGTAGCGCGCCATGACATCGGTGCCGCCGCCGGCGGGAAAGCCCACCAGGATGCGGATGGTGCCGCCGGGAATCTTCTGGGCAGACGCGGGCCGGATGGCCAGACCCGCCAGCGCGGCGGCGCCGGCGGACTTGAGGAGGACGCGCCGATCGGGTCGGGCTGACATGCTGCACATCTCCAGGTAGGGGATCGGCACCCGCGCGGCGGGCGGCCCGCGGCCGATGCCGGGCGGACCGACCATAGGCGGGCGCGTCCGGGGGCGCAAGCCGCTGGCGGTTCGAAAGCCGCCCGGAGGTCCGCTTCCGGCTGTCTGCACCGGCAATCGAAGTGCGCGGGATGCGCTCGACACGGCTCGGGCGGGATGCGCCACGTATCATGCGCGCGACCCATCCCACTTCCCGGCCGGCCCGCACCGGCCCGATCGCACCATGAGGCACGATGTCTGGCGGCGTGAGCCTGATGCCTATCCGCTGCGTGGCGAAGTCCTGCCGCGCTACACCGATGTCGATGTCTGGCAGCACCTGAACAACGTCGCGCTGATCACCCTGCATGCCGAGGCGGTGCAGACTGCCCTGCGCAGCGTGCTCGGCGAGCAGGCCTGGCGCGAGCGCGCACCGGCGCTGGCCGTGAGTGCCGGCGCCACCGACTTCCTCGCCGAAGGGCAGTACCCCGGGCCGGTGCGCTGGGGGGCGCGGCTGCTGGCCGCCGATGCCGGCGGCCTGCGCGTGGCCACCGCGCTTTTCCAGAAGGACCAGTGCATCGGCCTGCATGAGTCGCGGCTCGGTGGCTGGTCCGAGGGGCGTGACATAGGCCTGCCCGCGACGGCCCTGGCGGCGCTGCGGGCGGCCGGCGTGCCGCAGGCGCCGGCGATGGCCAGCACCGCGTCCGCGCCGGTGTCGGCGCCCATGGCCGGTGCCGGCGCCTTCCCCTGGCAGACCACCTTCCCGCTGCGCTTTGCCGACAGCGACGCCCACCGGCTGGTGAGCGACACCTGTCTTGCCCGCGCCGCGGAACAGCTGCGCGTGGCGTTTCTCGACGAAGTCTTCGATGGGCGGCGCGAGATGCTGGGCGGCATGCTGGTCGCCCATGTCAGCGTGCAGTGGCTTCAGCGCACCGTGGCGCCTGGCCAGTGGCAGCTGGGCTGTGGCGTGGCCCGCGTGGGCGATCGTTCGCTCGCGGTGCGTGGCGCCATGTACGACGCCGATCGCTGCGTGGCCACCTGCGAGGCGGTGATGGTCGCGCTCAATCGGGGCGGGCCCGCCGGTGGTGCGCTGTCGGATGCGGCCCGGGCGCGCCTGGCTGGCTTCAGCCTGAGCGTCTAGCCGGGGCTTGCGGCCGTGGTCTGGCCGCCCTGGGCCGGGGCGGGCGGTGCCGCGCCATCGGCCCCGAGCAGGCGGATCCGCACCGGGCCCACGTCGACAATCTGGCCGGCGCGCAGCTTGCAGCCCCGCCGCAGTTCGATCGCACCATCCACGCGAACACCGCCGCCGGTGATCAGCACCTTGCCCTCGCCGCCGCTGCCGGTCAGGCCGGCGGCCTTGAGCAGTGCGTCCAGAGCGATGTGCTCGCCGCGGATCGCGAAGTCGACCGCCTGGATGGGGGAGGGGGAGGAAGAGCGCCTGCGCATGATGGGTTCCCTGGGATCGGTGCGGGGATAGAATCGTCGGCTGTCCCGAGTCCTGCCGGAGCCCGCCTTGGAAATCTTCGATTACGACAACATCCTGCTCCTGCCGCGCAAGTGCCGCGTGGAGAGCCGTTCGGAGTGTGACACCACGGTGGAGTTCGGGCCGCGCCGATTCAATCTGCCGGTGGTGCCAGCCAACATGAAGACCGTGGTCGATGAGCCGATCTGCGAGTGGCTGGCAGACCACGGCTACTTCTACGTGATGCACCGTTTCGACTTCGACAGCGTGGCCTTCGTGCAGCGCATGCAGGCCAGCGGCCGCTACGCATCGATTTCGCTGGGCGTGAAGCAGGCCGACCGGGATGCGGTGGAGCGGCTGGTGGCGCTGGGCCTCACCCCGGAGTACATCACCATCGACATCGCCCATGGCCACGCCGACAGCGTGCGCCTGATGATCGAGCTGCTCAAGCGCCGGCTGCCGGGCGCCTTCGTGATCGCCGGCAATGTGGCCACGCCCGAGGCCGTCATTGACCTCGAGAACTGGGGCGCCGACGCCACCAAGGTGGGCATCGGCCCGGGCAAGGTCTGCATCACCAAGCTCAAGACCGGCTTCGGCACGGGTGGCTGGCAGCTTTCGGCCCTGAAGTGGTGTGCCCGGGTGGCCACGCGGCCGATCATCGCCGATGGCGGCATCCGCGAGCATGGTGACATTGCCAAGAGCATCCGCTTCGGCGCCACCATGGTCATGATCGGCTCGCTGCTGGCCGGCCACGAGGAGTCGCCCGGCCAGACGGTCGAGGTGGATGGCCGTCGCTACAAGGAGTACTACGGCTCGGCCTCGGATTTCAACAAGGGCGAGTACAAGCATGTCGAGGGCAAGCGCATCCTGGAACCGATCAAGGGCCACCTGGCCGACACGCTCACCGAGATGCGTCAGGATCTGCAGAGTTCCATCAGCTATGCCGGCGGCACGCGTCTGATGGATGTGCGCCGCGTGAACTACGTGATTCTCGGCGGCGACAATGCCGGCGAGCATCTGCTGATGTGATCCGGACCCGCAACCGAGGAGATCGAACATGGGCAACATCGTCGTCACCGGCGGTTCTTCCGGGGTGGGAGCCGCGCTGGTCCAGCGTCTGGTGCATGCCGGCCATCAGGTGTTCAACCTCGATGTGACCGAACCGGCCGCACCGCTGGCCGCTCAGACCTTTCTGCGCTGCGATCTCGGTGATGCGCAGGCCATCGCCGCCGCCGCGGCAGCGCTGCCGACCCGCCTGCACGGGCTGGCCAATGTGGCCGGCATGGCCCGGGCGGCCGATCCGGTGCGGGTGGTGGCGGTGAACTTCCTGGGCCTGCGTGACATCACCCGGTCGCTCACCCCGCGGCTGGTCGAGGGCTGCGGCATCGTCAACGTGTCTTCGATCGCCGGCCGCGACTGGCGCGCCCGGCTCGATCGGATCACACCGCTGCTCGACACCGCCACCATGGCCGACGGACTGGCCTGGTGCCAGGTGCAGGCCGAGACCTTCGCGCGCGACCCGTACTCGTTCTCCAAGCGCTGCGTCACGGCGTTCTCGCTGCGCGAGGCCCGTGATCATGTGCATCGGGGCACGCGCATCCTGTGCGTGAGCCCGGGCGGCATCGACACACCGCTGTCACCGCAGTTCGAGGCGCTCATGGGCAGCGAGCAGACGGCATGGTCGCGCGGTCAGATCGGTCGGCCGGCCGTGCCCGACGAGATCGCCCAGGTCATCGAGATGCTGCTTTGCCAGCCCTGCGGCTGGCTCAATGGGGTGGACATCCCGGTCGACCGGGGCTATTGCGCCGGCCTCGAGTCCGGCTGGATCGATTTCGGCCAGTCACCGGTCATGCAGGCGATGCGCGCGCGCAAGCGTCCGGCCTGAAGGGCGCCGCGAGCTCAGCTGATGCGGGCGGGCCGGTTGACCAGCCACAGGCCCACCGCCACGCCGGCCAGCCCGATCAGCAGGGAGCCTGTGAGCTGCTCGTCGAGCAGCACCACGCCGGCGAGCAGACCCAGCACCGGCGTGAGGAAGGTGAAGGCCGAGACCCGCGCCGCCGGGTAGTGGCGCAGCAGCCAGAACCAGGCCAGGTAGCTGAAGAACGCGATCACCACCGACTGGTAGAAGAGCGAGCCGAGCGCCAGGGGCGAGGTCCATTGCGGTGCCGGCTCGCCCAGCAGCCAGGAGCCGATGGCCATCAGCGGTGCCGAGACCGCCAGCTGCTGGAACAGCGTGCGTTCAGGCGCGGCGCGGCCCACGGGCGTAGCCCGGATCCAGAGCGTGGTCAGGCCCCAGAGGGCCGCGGCGGCAAGCGCGAGCAGATCACCCAGCCAGACCGTGCGGGCATCACCGCCGCCAGTGGCCAGACCGCCCCGGAAGGTGAACACCAGCGCCAAGAAGGCCAGCACCAGGCCGGCGATCTGGCCAGGCCTCAGGCGTTCGCCTGGCGCGATCAGCGGCATGCCCGCGGCCACCAGGAACGGTGCGAGATACAGGAACACGATGACCCGCGAGGCGCTGGTGTACTGGACCGAGCCGTAGAGACAGCAGAACTCCAGCGCGAAGAGCACGCCGGCGATGATGCCCGATGCGTTGATGCCGTCGGCCGGCCACAGTGCGATGCCGCGATGCCGCGCCCACAGCCCGACCAGCACCGCGGCGATGGTCGAGCGCAGCGCGCCTTGCATGAGCGGCGGCACGACGCTCAGGGTGACCTTCATGACCACCTGGTTGGCGCCCCAGATGGCGCAGCAGGCCAGGATCAGCGTGATGGCCAGGCGGTCGAGGCTGGGGCGCCGGTCGTCGGCAGCGGGCGGTGCCGGTGACGCGGCAACCGGGGAGGGCGAGGACGGCGTGGACGGCATGCCGCAAGGCTACCCCAGGGCGGCGCCCGGGCGCGGCGGTCAGGGTGGCGCCTGTGCCGGGAAGGGATGCGGTGGACGTGCTCGCCCGGGTTGCCGTGCCCGGCGCTCAGCGGGCGGGCGCGCCACCGATGGCTACGGAGCCTGCGGGAGGTGCCGAGGGCGGGTTCGTGCCAGGGGTGGGCGCGACGGCCGGCGAGGCGCTCGCCGCCGGCGTGCTCGCCTTGATGTCGGTGCTCGACCCCATGATCACGGTGATCAGACTGGGATAGTCGTAAGCCGCGCCCGTAGACATGTCCACGCCCGCGCCGATGATGCCGCCGAACAGGATGTTGCCGAAGGCCATGGGCTTGGTGGACGACTGCACGCTGGCCAGCCCGGGCTCCAGGGACTCCTTCTCGCAACGCACGGCGAGGTTCTCGTAGCTGCGGTTGACGGTGGCGGACCCGGGCGAGGTCAGGAACCAGGTGCCCTTGTTGTTGCTCAGCTTGCATTGCGCGCCGCTCACCGGCCCAGCCGGCGTGCGTGTCTCGACCGACACGCTCTGGTTCTGGCCGTTGACGATGGACGCGCAGCCCGAGCCGAGCGAGAGCACGGCAGCGAGCAGGCATGAGGAGGGGATTCGCAGGAAGGCAGTCATGCGGGAACTCCGATGTTGAACCGGCGCAGAGTCTGATGACCCCGGGTATCAGGGCGTGCGACTGCCCGCTCCACCGACCGCGGTCCGCCTTCCGACTTCCGCGCGCCGCTGGCGCATGCGCCGGATTCGCCGCCTATGATGGTTGCCGCATCGATGCTGACCCGCCAGGCAACCTTTCCCACAGGAACCGCCGTGAGATTCGCCTTTTCCTCCGAGCAGGAGATGTTCCGCAGCGCGGTCCGTCGATTCCTGACTGACCGCTCCACCACCCGCGAGGTACGCCGCCTGATGCAGACCGAGGCAGGCTGGGAGCGCGAGGGCTGGCGGGCGCTCAACAGCGAACTGGGCCTGTGCGCGGTACGCATTCCGGAGGCCTATGGCGGGCAGGGCTTCGGCTTTGGCGAGCACTGCATCGTGCATGAGGAGATGGGCCGGGCGCTGCTGTGCGCGCCGTACTTCGCCACCACGGTGCTGGCGGCTGGCGCCATCCTGAACGGGGGCGCCGAAGGACAGCGGCAGGCCCTCCTGCCCGGCATCGCCGCGGGCGACACCGTGGCCACCCTGGCCAGCGTCGAGGACGATGGCCGCTGGGACGCTGCCGCCACCCGCCTGACGGCCACCCGCGTCGGCTCGGGCTGGCGCCTGGATGGCCACAAGAGTTTCGTGCTCGACGGCCACACCGCCGACCTGATCGTGGTGCTGGCCCGCGCACCCGGCTCGCAGGGCGATGACGGCCTGTCGCTCTTCACCGTGCGCAGCGATGCGCCGGGCCTGAGTCGTCGCGCGCTGACCACGCTCGACCCCACCCGAAAGCTCGCCCGGCTGCAGTTCGACGGCGTGAGCGCCAGCCTGCTCGGCGACGAGGGGGCGGGCGCAGCGGCCTTCGACCGCACCATGATCGAGGCCGCGGTGTGCCTGGCCAACGAGATGGTGGGCGGCGCCGCGCGCCTTCGCGAAGACGCGCTGGCCTACGCGATGCTGCGCGTGCAGTTCGGTCGGCCCATCGCGTCGTTCCAGTCGATGAAGCACAAGCAGGCCGACATGCTGCTCGAGGTTGAGCTCGCGAAGTCGGCGGCGTACTTCGCCGCCGCCGCGCTCGATGAGGGCGATGCCGACATCGCCGCCACCGCCTCGCTCGCCAAGGCCTGCGCCAGCGACACCTACCTGCAGACCGCGATCCACGCCATCCAGATCCATGGCGGCATCGGCTTCACCTGGGACAACGATACCCATCTCTGGTTCAAGCGCGCCAAGAGCGCCGAGATTCTCCTCGGGGATGCGCACCTGCACCGTGAACGCATGATGAACCACTGGGCCGCCTGAGGAGACCCGCATGACCGAACTGACCGAATCCTCGGTGCGCGCCGAAGTCCGCGCCTGGCTCGAGGCCCACTGGACCCCTGATCAATCGCTGATCGCCTGGCGCAACCAGCTGGTCGATTCCGGCTGGGGGGCGCCCCACTGGCCACGGCAGTGGCATGGCCGCGACCTGCCGGTCGGGCTGGTGCCGGTGGTGGAGGAGGAATTCAACCGCATCGGTGCGGTGAGCGTGGCCCGGGTGGGCATCCGTACCCTGGCTGCCGCCACCATCCTGGCCCACGGCAGCGACCTGCAGAAACAGCGCTTCCTGCGGCGCAGCCTCACCGGCGAGGATGCCTGGTGCCAGCTCTTCAGCGAGCCGGGCAGCGGGTCCGATGCCGCCGGTGCGGTCACCCGGGCCGACTTCAATGGCACCCACTGGGTGGTCAACGGTCAGAAGCTCTGGACCTCCGGCGCCCAGAAGGCCGATTGGGGTCTGCTGCTGGCCCGCACCAACTGGGACCGCACCAAGCACGCCGGCCTGTCCTACTTCATCCTCAACATGCGCCAGCCCGGCGTGGTGGTGCAGCCGCTGCAGCAGATGAATGGCCATGCCACCTTCAACCAGATCTTCATCACCGATGCGCTGATCGAGCCCGAGCTGCTGATGGGCACCGAAGGGGGCGGCTGGGCCGTCACCACCACCACGCTCATGCACGAGCGGCGCGGCGCCGATGCCCTGCGCAGCTGGGCCCAGGGCTCCGACCGGCCGGGCCAGGTCTACGAGGAGGAGCGCGCCGAGATCGCGGTGGCGCTGGCGCCCTACAAGTGGTACCCGAACCGGGCCGGGCGGGTGGATCTGGTCCTGAGCCGGGCGCGCGAGACCGGTCGTCTCGAAGACCCGGTGGTCCGCCAGGACATCGCGCGGCTGCTGATCCTGTCGCGGTCAGCGGAGTGGACCGCCCGCCGGGCCCGCAGCGCGCAGGCCCAGGGTCGGCCGCAGGGCCCCGAGGGGTCACTGGGCAAGCTCGCAGCCAGCCATGTGGCGCGCGCCGCCGCGAGGGTGCACACCCAGATCAGCGGCGCCGACGCGCTGCTCTCAGGGGCCGATGGCCCCTTGAATGGCACGATCGCGGAGATTCTCGTGTCGGTGCCGGCTACCTCGATTGCCGGGGGCACCGACGAGATCCAGCGCAACATCATCGCCGAGCGGGTGCTGGGCATGCCCAAGGAGCCCAGCGTGGACACCGACAAGCCCTACCGCGAGGTGCCTCGCAACGCGGTGCGCTGAACCGTCGCGGCCAAGGCCTGGCCCGCGAACCCGGGGTGGGTCCGGGGCCGGCGCCCCGGACGGTGGCCGGTCAGGCCGGCTCGCTCTCGCGGGCCCGCGAGCGCAGCTCCAGGCCCTGCAGGCTGCCTTCCTTGCGCCAGGCGTCGAGCATGCGGATGAACACCATCGGGCCTCGCCAGAACTGCGAGTTGCGGGCGGTGCGCTCGTTGGGCTGACCCTCGTTGTTGTAGTAGCCCGGGGTGCACTGGTTCAGGAAGGGCTGACGGGCCCGCGACAGGCTGACGATGGTGTCCACCCACGCCGTCTCGGCCTGCTCGCTCGCCTCGACCGTGTCGACGCCGCGCGCCTTGACCTCGCGCAGCAGGTACTCCAGGTGCCGCGACTGCTCGTCGAGCATGTGCTGGAAGTTGGCGCTCTGTCCGGACTGCTGCGTGGTCATCACGAACAGGTTGGGGAAGCCGCGGGTGAACAGGCCGTGGAAGGTCTGGGCGCCGTCCTTCCACTTGTCGGTGAGGGTGAGGCCGCCGCGGCCGCGAACCTCGAAGCCCAGTCGCCGGGTGAAATCGGTGCCGACTTCGAAGCCGGTGCCGAAGATCAGGCAGTCGAGTTCGTACTCGCGGCCGGCCACCACCACGCCACGCTCGGTGATGCGCTCGACGCCACGGCCCTCGGTGTCGATCAGGTGGACATTGGGACGGTTGAAGGTGTCGAGGTACTGGTCGTGGAAGCAGGGCCGCTTGCAGAACTGGTTGTACCAGGGCTTGAGGGCCTCGGCGGTGGTGTGATCCTTGACTACCTCATCGACCCGTGCCCGCACCCGCTCCATCTTGCGGTAGTCGGCGAGCTGGATGAGCTCCTCGACATTCTCGACGGTCTCGCCGGCGGCGGCCTGGCGGCGCGCCGCCAGCAGGATGTTGCCGATGAGGTCGGTCCAGCCGTCATTGACGAGGTCGACGTCGAAGCGGCTGCCGGAGATCACGGCGGTGAAGTTGTCCATGCGCTCGCGCTGCCAGCCCGGCTTGAGGCTGCGCACCCACTCCGGATCGGTGGGGCGGTCGTTGCGCACATCGACCGAGGACGGGGTGCGCTGGAACACGAAGAGCTCCTTGGCGCCGGCGCCGAGATGCGGCACGCACTGCACGGCGGTGGCGCCGGTGCCGATGATGCCGATCCGCTTGTCGCCGATCCGGTCCAGGCCGCCCAGCACGGACCCGCCGGTGTACTCATAGTCCCACCGGCTGGTGTGGAAGGCGTGGCCCTTGAAGGTCTCGATGCCGGGGATGCCCGGCAGCTTGGGCTTGTTCAGGGGGCCGTTGGACATGACCACGAAGCGGGCGCGCATGGCGTCGCCGTGGTTGGTCGAGATGATCCAGCGCTGGGCCTCTTCGTCCCAGGACAGGTCCTTGACCGAGGTCTGGAAGCAGGCGTCCTCGTAGAGGTTGTAGTGCCGGGCGATGCGCTTCGAGTGCTCGTAGATCTCCGGCGCCTTGGTGTAGCGCATCTCGGGGATGAAGCCGGTCTCCTCCAGAAGGGGCAGGTAGACCAGGCTTTCGATGTCGCAGGCCGCGCCGGGATAGCGGTTCCAGTACCAGGTGCCGCCGAAGTCGCCGGCCGCCTCGATCATCCGCAGGGACTTCACCCCGGCCTCGCGCAGGCGGGCGCCGGCCAGCAGGCCGCCGAAGCCGCCGCCGATCACCACCACCTCGACCTCGTCGGTCAGGGGCGCGCGCTGGATGGGGGCCTCGATGTAGGGATCGTCGCCAAAGTCCGCGAACCGGCCGGCGATCTGCAGGTACTGCTCGTTCCCATCGGCTCGAATCCGCTTGTCGCGCT